>JAZNYT010000069.1:0-54643 GCA_045594565.1 Eubacteriales bacterium | reverse complement strand
TTGAACCGAGGAAAGATGATTTTTGTGGATAAATTTTTCTGCGAAGTGCAGGAATACTTTATGTATTCCAAGCGACAAGGGAGAATTTAGACCAAAAAGGGCTTTGCTCGGCGATAATAGTTCGACTCTCTTCGGCTATACAAATACACAGAAAGGCTTTCACGATATAATTTGTCTTGACGGATTTAAAAAAATGTGTTAAAATACCTATGAATTTAATATGCTTTCCTTAAAAAGAGGACAAGAGTAACGGAGAAAAAGGCTTCCAGAGAGAATGCGGTTGGTGTGAGCATTTAAGCTGAGGTATTCGTGAAAGTGCGGTCTAAACACCTTCAAAGTGAAAGTAAAAAGCGAAAAATAAGAGTGGAACCGTGCAAAAGCACCTCTTGAGAATTCAAGAGGTGCTTTTTTAATGAATAATGAAGATTGAAGAATGAATAATTTTGGTTAATTTCCTTCGGAAATTTTCAATTTTATTTGTATTTCAATTGCGTTATAAAATATGGTTACAAAACAAAGGATTTTATGAAAGATAATATATTAACCGAAAAAAGCATAGATTTTGCCGCAAGGATAATGAACTTATATAAATTTCTTATGGATAAAAAAGAATTTACTGTATCTAAGCAAGTAATTCGCAGTGGTACGTCTATCGGAGCAAACATAAATGAAGCAAATTACGCACAAAGCTCCGCTGATTTTATATCCAAATTGCATATTGCATTAAAAGAGTGTGCAGAAACAGAGTACTGGATAAAATTGCTTCATAAAGCAGAATACGTTTCGGATTCACAAAAAGATTCTTTACTTTTGGATTGTATTGAAATAAAGAAAATTTTAATTGCTTCTATAAATACAGCTAAAAATAATAACCTCAAATAATAAAACGGAAATTTTGCTTAAGCAAAATTCACCTTAATTATTCAATATTCAATATTCATTATTCATTATTTTCAGGAGATATACATGAAAATCATAGATGACCTTAAATCCATCAAATCCCGTGACCCTGCGGCAAGAAGCGTTTTTGAAATATTCTTTCTGTATTCGGGCTTTCACGCGCTTATCTATTACAGAATAGCACATTTCTTCTACGTTTATCATATGTTTTTCATAGCACGTCTCATATCACAGCTTGGCAGATTTTTCACGGGCATTGAGATACATCCAGGTGCTACCATCGGGCGTGGGCTTTTCATTGACCACGGCTCGGGAGTGGTTATCGGTGAGACTGCCGAAATCGGTGACGAATGTACTCTCTATCAGGGAGTGACCCTTGGCGGTACGGGTAAGGACACGGGAAAGCGTCACCCTACACTTGGCAACAACGTGCTTGTAGGTGCAGGAGCTAAGGTGCTAGGGCCTTTTAAGGTGGGGGACCGTGCAAAGATTGCGGCAGGCTCGGTAGTGCTTTCGGAGATACCGCCCGACTCAACGGCTGTCGGCGCTCCAGCAAGAGTCGTGAAAATCGGTGGCGAGAGAACCCTCGACCTTGACCAAGTACACATTCCCGACCCTGTGTCCCAAGAGCTTTGCAAATTACAGGCAGAAATAGACAGACTAAAGAAAGAACTTGAAAAAATAAATAATAAATGATATTTAAGGGGTAATGCTTTTTATAAAAGCACTCCCCCTTGCACTCCCACGAAAACTATGATAAATAAGCATAAAAGTTTTCTCTCATAAAACCAAAATATCAAGCCCCAAAAAGCGATGAGATTTTGAGATAAAATCGTGCATCTCGAAGCCGTCGGCGTACTCGGTACGGCAGTGCGAGAGAGGTGCGAAGAAAATGAAATTTGAAATAAACAAGAAGAAAATCGCAGATTTTCTACCTTAAAAAAATCAATAGCTTGACTACTCTTTGTTCGCACTTTCTTTTTGAAAAGTGTTGTACCCTAAAACCGAAACTTTTCATTTTCGGTTTTAGCCAAAAGGTCAAGCTTAAAAAAGGAGATAAATATGAAATTCTACAATTCTATCACAAAACAAAAGGAAGAGCTTGAATTCAAGGACAACACCGTCAGAATGTACGCCTGCGGACCGACAGTTTACAACTTTTTCCACGTAGGCAACGCAAGATGCTTCGTTGTATTCGACCTTCTCCGCCGTTATCTTGAGTACAGAGGAAACAAGGTTACCTTCGTTCAGAACTTTACCGACATTGACGACAAGATGATAAAGAGAGCGAACGAGGAGGGCATCACCGTTAAGGAGGTTGCCGACAAGTACATTGCCGAATACTTCACCGATGCAAAAGGGCTGGGCATTACTCCCGCCACCTTCCATCCCAAGGCAACAGAAAACATGGACGAGATTATAAAGATAATCGAAATTCTTATCGAAAAGGGCTATGCATACCCTGCCGATAACGGTGACGTTTACTTTGCGGCAAGAAAATTCAAGGGCTACGGAAAGCTGGGCGGATTTGACGTTGACGACCTTGAAAGCGGTGCGAGAATTGACGTAAACGACGTAAAACGCGACCCGCTGGATTTTGCTCTCTGGAAGGCGTACAAGGAGGGTGAGCCCTACTGGGAGTCTCCTTGGGGTAAGGGACGTCCCGGTTGGCACATTGAATGCTCGGCAATGGTAGATAAATATCTCGGCAAGACCATCGACCTCCACGGAGGCGGACAGGACCTTACCTTCCCTCACCACGAAAACGAGGTGGCGCAGTCAGAGGCTGCCTTCGGCGTTCCCTTCTGCCGTGCCTTTATCCACAACGGCTATATAAACGTTGATAACAAGAAGATGTCCAAGTCCCTCGGAAACTTCTTTACAGTAAGAGATGCGGCGGCAAAGTATGGCTATCCCGCAATCAGATTCTTCCTTGTATCCGCACAGTACAGAAGCCCCATAAACTTCTCGGCAGAGATACTTGAGCAGGCGAAGGCTTCTCTTGAGCGTATGTACAACTGTGAAAACGCAATAAAGTATGCTATAAAGAACGGGGAAGACGGAGAAATTACCAAAAAAGCCGAAATTGACGGACTCTCGGTTTACCGCGACAAGTTTATTGAGGCTATGGACGATGATTTCAATACCGCCGACGGCATTTCGGCAATATTTGAAATGATAAGAGCGATAAACACACTTCTTGCAGAAAGCCTTACAAAGGCTGATGCCGAGGCGATTTACGCTATCTATCGTGAGCTTGTAGGTCTTATGGGCTTCCTTCTTCCCGAAGAAAACGAGGACGAGGCGGCAGAGATAGAGGCTCTTATCGAGGAAAGAGCTAACGCCAAGAAGGAAAAGAACTATGCGCGTGCCGACGAAATAAGAGAAGAGCTCAAGAGCCGCGGAATCATTCTTGAGGACACCAAGGACGGCACTAAGTGGAAGAGAGCATAAAAAATTGAAACGCCACGCGAATATACCCGTATTCGTGCCTCACGTCGGTTGCCCCAACGACTGCGTTTTCTGCAACCAGAGGACGATTTCGGGAAAAAGTGAATTTGACGAGTCACTGGTAAAAAAAGAGATAGACACCGCCCTCGAAACCCTTCGGGGCTTCGAGGGAGAGGTGCAGATAGCCTTTTTCGGAGGAAGCTTTACAGGAATAGAGAGAAATCTTATGGTAAGGCTTCTGGATACGGCAAAGGGCTATATCGACAATGGTATGGTTTCGTCCATAAGGCTTTCCACACGCCCCGACTATATTGACGACGAAATACTTGGCATCTTAAAGGAAAAAGGTGTCAAGAACATTGAGCTTGGCATACAGTCGATGAACGACAGTGTGCTGAAGAAAAACAAAAGAGGACACACCGCCGACACATCCCGCCTTGCAATGAAAAAAATCGTAGAGTGGGGCTTCTCTCTTACAGGTCAGATGATGACGGGAATGTACGGCTCCTCTCCCGAGGACGAGATTTTCACCGCCGAGGAAATAGCGAGATGCGGTGCTGAAAGTGCGAGGATCTACCCCACTGTGACCTTCCGCAAAACAGAGCTTGAAAAGCTTTATTCCGAGGGTAAATACCTACCTCCGAGCCTTGAAGAAACGGTGGAAAGAGGAGCGGCGGTTTACAGGGTTTTTGAAAAAAACGGTGTAAACGTCATCCGCATCGGGCTTCAATCCTCCGAGGGACTGCACACCGACGAGGTGGTCGCAGGTGATTACAAAGACGCTCTCGGCGAGATGATATTGTCCAGGGTAAGACTTATTGAGATGCGAGAGTTTTTCGAAAAAAACGATACCGACACCTTTTTTGCACCCACGACACTTTTGTCCCAGTATATTGGGCAAAAAAGAGAAAACATCAAAAAGCTTGAAAAAGAGTTTAATAAAAAAATACTTGTAAAAATTAAGCTGCAATGAAAATCATTGCAGCTTAAATTTTTATTACATAGTAAATTGCATATAAAGTCTACCTATAAAAAACGTGAGCGTTAGTTATAATCAATTGCCGAAGGAGACTTTTTTTATATCTTCAATTCTATCTTCTCGGGTAGTGTCTGTAGCGAATAGGTAGGAACCTCATCTCTCACTCTGTCCTTGTCCTTGAGCCACTTGCCGTTTGTGAAGTCGGGCACCGCAACCGCGTTGCCGCCCTTTGCAACGGACTCCTCGGAAAGAGCTGTGATGCTCATCCAAGCGGCTGTATCATATACGTCGATAGGCGTTTCCTTCTTATACATAGCACTCTCAAAGAAGGCACGGAGAACAAGCCAGTCCATACCGCCGTGACCTGCCTTTACGCCTGCACTGTTGTATTCTGTCCAGAGAGGATGGTTGTACTCCTCCTTGAAGGCTTTAACGTTATCCCAGTACGGTTTTATGCCGCTTTCGGTGGGGTGATATTTATCCAAGTCCTTTTTAAGATAAAGTGCGTTTGTATCCTCCTGAAAAAGTCCTTGTGTACCCACAACACCAAAGTCTCTGGAATAAGGATGGGACGTTGTTGTAGCAAGAGTAAGACGAATGGTTTCTCCGTTAGCGCAGTTGATGAGGGTGGTGACAACGTCGCCCTGCTTGAAGTCTACCTTCGCAAGCGCATCATTCTCGCCCCTCTTTTCGACAACGTACTCATGAAGACCTCTTGCCTTTGAAGCCATCGAAACAAGAGATAAAAATCTGTTACCGCGGTTAACGTTAAGAAGCTTCGCGATAGGGCCGAGAGCGTGTGTGGGATAGTTGTCACAGTTACGTCCTATGTAGTTACGAAGTCTGTAATGACGTTCTTCGACACCGGTGGAAATCTCGTTTCTGAGATCGTGGAAATATGCTCCTGTACAGTGAACGATTTCACCGAAGGCACCCTGCTTTGCAAGATTAAGACACATAAGCTCAACTTCACCGTAGCAGCAGTTCTCTATCATCATACAAGGCATACCTGTCTCCTCGCTTGTGTGAACGAGTCTCCAGCAATCCTCTATGGAGTAAGCTCCTCCCACCTCAATGCCGACGTATTTACCCGCCTTCATCGAAGAAACAGCAACCTCAACGTGTGCCTCCCATGCAGTTGAAACAACAACCGCTTCAATTTCTCCTATTTCAAGAAGCTCTCGGTAGTTGGTAGTAGAGAAAGGGGTAATACCTCTCTCTTCTATAATCTTCTTTTTAGCATTCTCCGCTCTGTCCTCGTATTCGTCACACACTGCAACAACGTTGATGTCATCCATTTTCAGAATGGTATTAAGAAGGTCGCTTCCTCTCTGTCCCAAACCAACGATACCAATATTAAGCTTTTTCATAATTATGTTCCTTTACAAAATATTTTATTTTATAATACGATATTATCGTAAATAAATCAATGTAACTTTCTGCATTTTTTATGTAAAAATCAATGATTTATAAACTCTTAAAAATTCTCTATATATTAAATATTCTCTTTGCGTTATCTCTTGCTATTTTATTGAATACCGTTTCGCTTATCTTACCCTTTTCAAGCCAGTCAAGAAGAAGCCTTCTCAACGGATAGGTGTTACCTACGCCTACCGCATCGGAGCCGAACATAAGTCTGTCCTGAAATTCGGTCATAAACCTCGGACCGTACTCATCATCTCTTGCGAATGCATTATAAGCGGTACCATCCGAAAGGTCGCCGTAGAGATTGGGGTAACGGCGGAAAAGAACGGGCACAACACCCTCTTCTTCGATTCTTCCTTTGGGGGCATATCCTACCTGACGGGGAGGTACTCTGCCAATAGTATATATGTAACCTCTTTCTCCGGGGGTGGAAAGTCTTGCAATTTCAGTCCAGAAAACAGGACCGTGTCCGAAGATTTTAAGATTTGGAAATCTCTGGAGAGTATGCTCAAGCTGAGGGAGTCCCGGGTCGTCGTAGATACCGAAGTCGCAGCTCTTGGAGTCGGAGCCGTCGAATATTACAGGCATATCAACCTTTTCTGCGGCGCGGAAAAGATTCTGCACCTTAGGGTCCATCAGCTCAAGGTTGGGCATTACCTCACCGAGTCCCTTGCAACCCTTATCCTTGTAATACTGAAGCAGTATTTCAAGAGGTGCTTCGGGGGAATTGGACATGGCGCGTGGGTCAATGTTACAGAAGGGAACTATTCTGTCGGGGTATTTCTCTGCCATTTCAAGAACTTCCTCATTGGTCTGGGGAAGATATATTTCGGGGCTGACGATGGGAAGAACGATAGATTTTTCAACGTCGTACTTATCCATCATTTCGATAAGATCCTCGGCATTCATAACGTTTGTGAAAAGTGCATTAGTCTTGCGGTATGCGTGAACGTGAATATCTATAAACATTATTTTCTCTCCTCTATTCTCTTTATTTCTTTTATCCATTCTATGTATTCTCCGTTTGCCTCGGGATATGCAAGGTAAAACCAGTCTCCGCTGTCAAATCTTTCAAGCGGTATATCGGTATACTCTCTGGCGGGGAAGGAAATAATCTCGGCATCGCCGCACATAGTCTTTTTAAGAAGTCCCCTTCCGTCAAGGTCGTGGAATACCTTAAGGCTATCAAGCCACACCCACACGCCCGGCTTGCCGAAGCGTCTTACCTTTGCCTTCATTTCCTCATATTCGGGTGCCCCTTCTATTGATTTCAAGGCGTTTTCTATATGCATATACTCAACGTAATGCTTGAAGGTAATCTTCGTTTCATTTACACCGATAAGCACAACCTTCGTATTGATATCGTACATCTTTGCCCAAGGGGAGTCTGCCGAAAAGGGGGTATCTCCGAATATGCCTATTCTCTTATGAGTGTGTCCGTGAGTTTGGACGAGCCACTTCGCTCGCTCCCCCGATGCCGCAACAGAATGTGTGGCTTGGTCGCTTCGATAAGAGCCTTCACGCTTTCTGAAATATTCGGTAAGATATCCAACGTCGGATGGCTTATCCATATGCCAGGTGTCATAAGCCGTGGAAAAGTCCTTTTGCACAAGGGTTGGAAAAATGAGGATTCCTTTCTTTGTCAGTACCTCTTCGAAAGCTGATATTACCGTTTCTGCACCGCCCTCGACCTGACCAAAGCTTTTAAAGGAGGAGTGAACTATGACACTGTCCCCTTCGGATATTCCAAGGTCTCGGATGGATTTTACTATATCTTCTTTTGTTACCATATTACATCCTCCCTTTCACCTCTATTATACGCCACAGCCATTTTGAGTCAATACACTTTACAAACAAAAAGTTATATATTATTAGCACATATACGCCCTTGACTTGTCCGATTTTACTTGATATAATTAGGTATATTGTATATTTTTAGCGTAAAGTGGGAGGTTTTATGTTAAATAATCTTTATGCAGATAACATAAACGTAATATACCGTGACGGAAGTCTCGCAAGGTTCTCGTCGGAGAAAAACTGGTGTGTCAATCATCCCATATCCTTTCGTCACAGTGAGCTTTATCTTATTACCGAGGGCGAGTGCATAATGACCATTGACGGAAAGGAATACAAGGGGGAAAAAGGAACTGCCTTCTTCATTCCCGAGGGAACG
Organism: Eubacteriales bacterium; assembly: GCA_045594565.1. Taxonomy (GTDB): domain Bacteria; phylum Bacillota; class Clostridia; order Oscillospirales; family SIG627; genus RGIG6353. The sequence goes on along the minus strand of JAZNYT010000069.1, from coordinate 46,715 downwards.
GTTTATTCATATCATAGCACGAAGAAGCCCTTTTGCCACATATTTATACATTTCGACTTTCATCCCACAGAAAATCATATTTTCAGAATTCTCGACCTGCCTCATTCAATAAAAGTCGAAGAAGACACGAAAATATACGGACTGTTCTTTGAATACACAGAGCTTTTGAAAAGAGAGAGCGTGGCGGCAAGAATAGAAATAAAGGCAGTCATACTCAAAATAATTGCCGAATATGTAAATCTTTCAAAGGGCAGCGTTGTAAGTATTGAAAGCTCCGACAACAAAACCGTTATAAATAAAGTACTCGCCTTCATCAACTCCAATCTTTCGAAGAAGCTGACAAATGACGAGCTTGCAATGGTTGCCAATATGCATCCTACCCACTTTATAAGGTTTTTTAAGAAAAAAACGGGAGTAACTCCCGCAAAGTACGTAAATGAACAGAAGATGGAATATGCGAAGAACCTCCTTTACAAGAAAAAGTATACCATCCTTGAGGTTGCAGAAATGGTAGGAGTTGAAAGTCCTCAGCACTTTTCAAAGCTCTTCAAAAAACGCTACGGCATCTCTCCCTCAAGCTACAGCAAAATGCCATCGGTCAAGCACTATGAATAAAAGAAAGACGAGGAATCTTCCTCGTCTTTCTACGTTATAAAGCCAATTTTTGAAGTCCTTTTGTTCGCATCTTTCTGTTGAAGCAGGTTCGATTAAGCCGAAGTATTTAAGCCTTCGAGAATAAACCGTCCTCGTAATTGTCGTCTGATTTATAGAAAAGCTCTTCGGGAACAGGCGCTTCCTTGCCTGTGTAAATTCTGAATTTATCAAAGAGGAAGGGCACTGTAAATTCCAGCTTGAGTCTGTGAACTCCCTTCTTCATGGGGAAAGGACCTACGGTTGCACTTGAGCCTACGGCAAGCTTTTCTGTGCCGTGGATACTGTCTGACAGAAGCTCTCCGTCAAGATGCGCCGTCATAATAGGTGTATCATTTACTCCGAATTGACCGATAATGTCGAGATAATAGTTGTCGTCCTCAGGAACTTCAACGTCGTAGCAAAGCCACTCGCCCACATCAATCTTATGAATCACATAGCTGAGGAACTGAGGGTTGTAATGCAGGTGTACTTCCTCGGGACGGTAGCCGTTGTTGTTCTTTCTGGGCTTGAAGGTCTTATGGAAGGCAACGCCTTCTCCACCTTTAATAAAGTCCTCTGCCTCAAATTCGCATCTGAGCTTGCTGATAAGCTTATCGCTATCACTCTTGAAGTCCTTCTTCCAACCGCCTCCGGTTCTCTTTCTGTGCCATGTGGGAATTGCTGCCTTTTCAACAAGGTGACGGTATTCGTTGGTAGGACCTGCATTGTCATATATTTCCTTTGCCGCGCCTGTGAGATTGTTTCTGTCAATGAGAATCACGGGGTCTGCCTTGATAGTTTCATGCACAGGAACCGCAATGCTTTCTCTGTCGGAATAGTTATTGTAGAAGTTAATATTGTTTGTACGATATTTTGTTTCCTGAACATAGAAAGGAAGTGAGCAACCGAGAATTACGTTATCGTGAGAGGTGGTCTGCGCCGCGCCTGCATCGTTGTAAATAGCTCTGTCGCGGCTATCCTCAAATACGTTGTGGTGGATACGTCCGTTCTTGATTTCGCCGAGAGTGTAAAGTCCGCCGCCGTCTGAAAGAAGTCCCATAGGACGTGTAACTCTGTTGTATGCAAACTCAATATCACGGCATTCGTAGCCGACTGCGCCCTCCCAGCCCCAGCTGAGTGAAACGCCCGTATAAGGAGTATCCTCAATAACGTTGTGGCGTATCTTCACGTTGTTTTCATAGTATACGCTGATACCGCAGTTGCTGAAGAGCTCTCCGCAGGGTCTTATGATAACGTTGTTCTGAATTGTGATATAACGACATACGTCGATGCCCTCTACGGGATTTCTGTGTGAAGGATGTCCTACACGGATTGCATTTGCCGAAACGTCTCTTATGATATTACCCTCGATAAGTACGTTTGAAACACTGTGAGTCATACCGATAACGGCTGAACCCATATTGATGAATTCACAATTCTTGAATTCAATGTTCTCAGCACAGTTTATACCGAACTGGCAGGTGTTCATGCCGAAGAAGCCGTCCTTCTGAGGCTCTGCCGAGCGAAGAGGAGAGGCCTCGGATATGTGGTCGGACTGATGTGAAAGATAGCCGTACTTTGAGAAAACGTTACAAGCACCGCCTGCAAAGCGGATACCCTCAAAGGTTACGTTGCAAGCGCGTTTTTCGTTACTCTCACCGTAAATGGACACAAACATTTCCTTTTCGCCAACGTAGCACTCGGCAGTTTCAAGGTCCTCTTCTGCATAAGGATAGTAGTATATAGTCTTTGAAGCCTTATCAAAGAAGAACTCGCCCTCTTCATCAAGAAGAGAGAAGTCGTTTTCGAGATAGAAGCCCTTTGTGGTAGTACCGAGACGTGTTATTTTGTTGTCGGTTAAGTCAAACTCGAAGGCATATTCACGGCTTTCGGGAAGATACTTATAGTCAATAACACGGAAACGGTGTGTTTCCCACTCGTAAGGATTAACTATCTCAAGGTCTTTGAAGTTAGTAAAGTTCCTCGGGAAGTTCTTTTCGCCCACCTTGATACCTACCACTGCGTCACCTTTTTTATACACGTCGCTGGTAGAATATGAATACTTACTTCTCGCTCTGGTGGCAGGGAAGGTATTGACGTAAAAGTTTCTTACGTCCTCCATATCAAGATGTGCCTTGTAAATTTTGTCGGTGTACTTTTCCCAACCTGTAACGTATCTGCCGCCGAAAACGGTAGCGCCGTCCCCCTTGAAGACGATTTTGCGGTCTTCGCTTGTATTAGTTGAATCAAACTTTAAGGTTTTTGTCAGCTTGAAGGTACCGGGTAGAAGATTTACCTCTATGCTTTCCTTCGTTTTACAAATCTCATCATACGCTCTCTCGACTGTCTGAAACGGTGCCTTTATACTTCCGTCAGCACTGTCGTTTCCTGTAGGAGAAACGTATATCTGCTTATAGCCTTCCATAATAAATCCCTTTCACTTTCGTCTTTTTTGGAGGCGCGCCTCCTGTTTCTTTATAATATCATTTATTAGCCTATATTGTCAACAAAAAAACGCTTTTTTAAGAATAAAAATTCACTTAAAGGAAAAAAGGACTTGATAAAATCAAGTCCTTTTTGATTGAGCTTATTTTGCCTTATCTTTAACCTTTGCAGCCTTACCTACGCGGTCACGAAGATAATAAAGCTTAGCACGGCGTACCTTACCTTCACGGATAACGTCAACCGCAACTACGTTAGGCGAATGAAGAGGGAAAGTTTTCTCAACACCAACACCGTTAGAAATTCTTCTTACAGTGAAGGTCTCGGAGATACCGCCGTTCTTCTTGGCGATAACAGTACCGTCAAAGTACTGAATTCTCTCTCTTGCACCTTCCTTGATTCTGTTGTGAACACGAACTGTGTCACCGATTCTGAATTCAGGTGCTTCAGCCTTAATCTGCTCGTTTGTGAAAGCCTTAATAAGATCCATTTTAGGCTCCTCCTTCCATATAATTGGAAAGTAAAGGAATGTTCATGCCGAGTCCAGCAGAGGACTATCCCTATAAATCTCCATAGTAAGCGAGATGTATTATATCACAACATTTTTAAAAATGCAAGACTTTTTTTAATTTTTCTCACATTTTCCTTTTTTCGTGTTGATTTTCAAGACGTTTTGTGATAGAATAAATGCACGACGGATAAAGAATAAAAAGTGAAGATTTGCCGAAGGCAAATTAACCTAACTTCTTACCTATTCACTATTACTTCAAATATGCGCTTGTGGCGGAATTGGCAGACGCCCTAGACTTAGGATCTAGTGTCTTCACGTGCAGGTTCAAGTCCTGTCAAGCGCACCAGAAAAAGCGACAGAAATCGACAGATTTCTGTCGCTTTTTCAATCATATAAATCTCTGCCAGATTTTTGATAGGTTCCGTTGGAACTCGATATGCCTGACGGCACGATATGTTCCCTTACGGCAACGATACTTATAAAAACACATCGATTTTACGAAGTAAAAATATCGAGAAAACAAAGTTTGCATATCGACTTTTTAGTATAAGTGCTTGTTATGTCTCTCTAAAACCCTTGATTTTACGGCATTTGTGGGTAAATCCTATAAGAACACCCGCACCAAAACAAGAAACACCCCTTGGGGTGTTTTTTGTTTTGTAGATAAATCGAGAGGACTTGAACCTCAAGGAGGCAAAGCGCGTAAAACAAAAGTTGCCGGTGGCAAGTTTTGTAGCGCTTTGTTGCGAAGTCCGGTACCGAAACGCCCCGCGTTTGGGTGGACGAGCAGTACGGATTGCAAAGCAAGACGTGTCCTGTCAAGCGCACCAGAAAAAGACCTTAACTTTGATAAAATGTTAAGGTCTTTTTCAACTAAATCCGTCTTGTGACGGGATAAATCCTCAGTCAGAGGATGAAATCTGCTTCGCTGATGAAATCGCCTTCGGCGGATATATTAAGACGGATTTAATTTCATCCGAGCCGAGCGAGGATTTCATCCAAACTTGTTTGGATTTCATCGTGATTTGCACGATTTCATTAAATTGATGATTTTGCTTTGATAAAAAGTTGGGGTTATTGATTTTTGGTTTAAAATAAGGCTTTTCGTCACTTTTAAAACAATTATTTAACCGCTTCGAAGAAAATTAGAAGCGTTTTTTTCTTTTTTAGATGCTTTTTGCGAAAGTAATAGGGTTCAAATGGCCGAAAAGGGGTTCATGTGATACAAAAAAGGGTTCGCATGGCAAAAGATACTTATTGTATGTAGACTTTTTGTGTTCATTTCAATTAAAATGTTATCATGGGAGGGTTGTAGATATGGATATTGTAAAGGTGTTTGGCACAAATTTAAAGAAATATCGCACTGCTATTGGAATGTCACAAGAAGCTTTTGCAGAAAAAAGTGGAATGCATCGTACATATATTAGTGCTATTGAATGTTATCGTCGAAGTATTTCGTTAGAAAATATTCAACGGATAGCAGATGCTCTTGAGATTGAAACTTATAAATTGTTTTTGGATGAAAGGAACTAATAAAATGCGATTTTATGGTCATGAACACAAGCGACTAATCAATAAATTAAATCAGCTATGGAACAATTTACATGATTTATCAGAAATGGCTAAAGAATTTGGCATTGATGATATATTTCAAGATAATGGAGCCAAAATTTTACAGCAACTAATATACTTGAATATGAGAGTTCTTCCTGGCAGAGAAGGCAATGATGCGATTTCACCAAGTGGAACTGAATGGGAAATGAAGTCAATAAATCTATTGACAAGCGCTAGTGGATTTAGCACGAACCATCATACAACTCAAACTATTATTGATAAATATAGAAGGGTTCCTTGGACATTTGCTATATATAGGGGTATTACGTTAGATGAAATCTATGTCATGACTCCCCAAATGCTTGAACCATTGTACCAACGTTGGGAAGATAAATTAACAGTAATGCCTCATTTAAACAACCCTAAAATACCAGTAAAATTTGTGCGTGAAAATGGAATAAGAGTATACCCTATTGATGAATATGAACCAATCGATCCCGATTCAATCGAGTTCTAAACACATTTGTTCTGGTTGCGATGGTAATGTTATAAATTCTCCTGCCATAATTCTATCATAATTATCTTTCGATTTATTTATATCATTTGAAAATCTAAATATTGATGCAGCCACATATTCCTGTGATAATTCAAAGCTCAACCATTTTCGGTTGAGCTTTTCCGCCACCTGACCGGTAGTATTGCTCCCACCAAATATATCTACAACAATATCATTTTTATTAGTAAGAAATTTAATGAAAAATTCAGGTAAACCTTGTGGAAAACGAGCAGGATGTCCTTTAACTCCTAATGCTTTACATATTCTTAAATATTGACTATTACTTTCACTGTTGGAAATCTGTAACAAATTGGGCGGTATAGCTCCGCCATTATCCTTTCCCCACGATGATTTTCCTAAAACATGCCCAGACGGTCTTACCGTTCCTTCTTCCTTAACAAACTCTTCAGGATTATTGATAAGTCGCTGCATTCTAGAAGAATATGGAGTCAGTACTTGCGTAACATCTGCTTTGCAGTGGGGATTTTTGCACAACCACCAAACGGTATTTACCGAGGTTTTAGCTCGTAACTTTCGCTTATTAACCCACTCGATAGGTGCGGGTAATGCACTGGGATTATGCCAATAAAATGGTTGCGCTAATGAAAAACCAACAACATCACAGAGCTGTATCAATGTTCTAAATTGATACAAACTATATGTTGGCATACCTTTTTCGTAAGCTCCTCCTAAATCTATAACAAAGCTACCGTCTTCTTTTAGCTTTTTATAAACGATTTTCCCGAATTCACACAACCAATCAACATACTGTTCTTGATTTTCATTTCCATATTCCTTTTTTCTTTGTAACGCAAACGGAGGACTAGTTACAACCAAACTCACACTTTCGTCATCTAACCTCTTCATTAAATCTAAGGAATCACCGCAGATGCACATTCCTCGATCAGTTGAATATCCTACTGCATTGTTAAATGTATTTTCAAACATCACTATTCTCCTCGAAACAAAATTCAGAGATGTCACTAATATCACAATTTAAAGCCTTGCAGATTTTTTCAAGACTTTCCATAGCGACAAATTCATCTTTCCCTAGTTTAGCTAATACATTTGTACTTATTCCTGCTATTGATATTAAGTCGGTTCGTTTCAAATTTTTATCTAACAAAAGTTTCCACAACTTTATATACTTAACAGCCATATAACCATAATCTCCTTTCACGATGATTATATATTAGATTACATTATACCATAATTGTTTGCATAAGTCAATAAAATATCATTAAAACATGATGTTTTGTTGCAAAATACAACTCATCATGCTTTTTTATGAGGGGGTGCATTCGCTATAAGGGGGGTGCAAAATTCCTTATAGGAGATGCATTTTATCAAAATTAGAGTTATTTCCCAAAACAAAGAAACACCCCTTGGGGTGTTTTTTGTTTTGTAGATAAATCCGAAAGGACTTGAACCTCAAGGAGGCAAAGCGCGTAAAAAAGTTTAGGGGTTTCGTTGTCCTTTTTATTGTATACTGCTTGTGATAGAATCTTAACACAAAAACAACAACACTTTCGATTAAGGAGCAAGCTTATGATAGCCGAAGAGAGTCGAACTATTATCGCCTTGATTGTAAATCTTTTCAAGCTTCCAAAGAAGGTTAAGGAAATACTTGAAGCTTCTTTACGACAGGATGATGACTTTTAATCCAAAATATAAGGGAGTGCCTTTTAAAGCACTCCCTTAAATGTTCTTATCTGTCAAGCAGAACTTCTTTTTCATAACTCTCCACCTCGGCGTACCAGCTCTCATCGGATGGAACACCTTCGGTTTCGCAATAGTGCGCCCAAATATCACCAAAGGGCAGAGTCTTTATCTCCTCGTTCATTACCATAAGCTTTGTGAACTCACCCTTGTCCTGAAGCTCACGAAGCATAGTGTGCGGTGTCAAAAGTGCGGCGAGGAGTGCCTTCTGCCAACTGCGGAAGCCCACTGTCCAGGCGGCAATGCGGTTGATACTTGCATCAAAGTAATCAAGTGCCATATAAACTCTGTCAAGAGCATCACAGCGCACTATTTCCTTCGCCATCTCCTTTGTTTCGTCATCGAAAATCACAACGTGGTCGGAGTCCCAACGGATAGGTCTCGTTATGTGAAGGGCAATTTCGTCGAAGAAGCAAAGAAGGGCGGGAATCTTATCCGAAACCACCTCGGTGGGATGATAATGTCCGTTATCCATAAGAGGCAGACAGCCATCGTGAGTTGCGGCAAAGGAAAGAGAGAATTCCGCACTGCCTGCAGTAAAGGCTTCAACACCAATACCGAATACCTTCGATTCGACGCAGGGCTTTACCTTTGTTTTGTCGAAGGGCTCCAGAAGAATTTCTTCGATAGACTCCTTGTATCTCTTTCGGGGTCCCATTCTGTCGGCGGGGATATCCTTAAAGCCGTCTCCCGTCCAGATGTTCATAACGCAGGGAATACCCGTCTCATTTGCAAAATACTCCGAAATACGAATGCACGCCTTTCCGTGCTCTATCCAGAATTTTCTCACATTTTCATCGGGACTTGAAAGAGTAAGTCCGTCCTTGCACATAGGATGTGAAAAGAAGGTAGGGTTAAAATCTATACCCATATTGTACTTTTTAGCAAGGTCTACCCACTTTTTAAAGTGCTTGGGTTCAAGCTTGTCGCGGTCTACTCTCTCGCCATCGAAAATAGCATAGCAAGCGTGAACGTTGAGCTTCTTTTTACCGGGGCAAAGGGAGATAACCTTTTCGATATCCGCCATAAGCTCATCGGGGGTACGCGCTTTTCCGAGGTAGTTGCCCGTGGTCTGAATACCGCCTGTCAAGGGGCCGTCCTGATCAAAGCCCTTAACGTCGTCACCCTGCCAGCAATGAAGGCTTACAGGGGCATTTTTTATTGTTTCTATCGCCTTTTGAACGTCTACTCCGTATTTTGAGTAAAGCTCTTTTGCTGATTCAAATCTGTTCATTTTTTCACCTTAACTCCTAAAAATTTTTCTGCGTTCTTATGCGATATTTTTTCAAACACTTCGTTTGTTATCATTTTACTGTCCCGCATTTCATAAAGAAAGCTGATAATGGGCACGTTCATTCCGGGGAAGCACATATCGGTGCCGAAGAAAAGTCTGTCCTGAAATTCGGTTAAGAATTTTGCGGAAAACTCTCTGTCTCTTGAGAGCATATGACAGGGAGTGCAGTCGGATAAGTCACCGTAAAGATTGGGGAATTTTCGCATAAGCTTAGGTACAACGCCCTCTTCTTTTATGGGACCTGTTCCCATCATTCCTATGTGACGGTCGTCAAAGGTATATATGTACCCTCTCTCGCCGACGGTTTCAAGTCTTGCAAGCTCCGACCAGAAAAGAGGTCCGTGGCCGAACACTATAAGAGCGGGAAAGCTCATTAGCGTCATTTCAAGCTGAGGAAGATTCACGTCATCATAAACACCGAAGCCCCTGTCCGTTTGGGGAGAGCCATCGAAGGTCACCGAAAGACCTACCTTTTCGGCGTGATAGAGAAGGTTCTGCACCTTGGGGTCCATTATCTGAAGCTTGGGCATTACCTCGCCAATGCCCTTACATCCCCTGTCCTTGTAGTGCTGAAGGATGGGAGTGAAGTTGGTTGTGGGCGAGTTCTTTCCGCCTCTCGGGTCTATATTACAAAAAGGAATAATTCTGTCGGGATATTTTTCAGCCATATCCAGAACGTCCTCGTTGGATTGAGGGGAATAGACCTCGGGACTTACGATAGGCTGAACCACCCCCATATCTATATCCAGCTTGTCATATTCCTCGATAAGCTGTTCTGCGGTACAAAAAGAGCATCCGAAAACGGGAGTCTTTCTGTAAGCGTGTGCGTGGATATCAATAAACATTATTCTTCTCCTTTAAATACATTGTTTTTTGACTCTAACGGATGGAGAGGAGTTTCGCCCTCGGACTGAGCATGAAAGCGAAGCTCTCTCGGGTGGCAGTTAAAATATTCCCGAAAGATACGATTAAAGCTGCGAATAGTACCGAATCCCACGTCGAGAGCTATCTGACTTATGGGGAGCGTCGTCTGTTCAAGAAGTCTCTTTGCCTGAAACGCACGGAGAGAATTGACGATATTCAAAAAGCCGGTATTACCTCGGCTATTCATAAGTCTGCTTAAATGAATCGGTGTGACGCCACAGTGCTGAGCAACCGTCGAAAGAGAAATCGGCTGATTGTAGTGCTCTGTTATATATACCATTGCCCTTCGGTAGACGTCGTACGGAATGTTGTCGGTATCGACGAGGCTGCACTGGCTTATCAACTGTGAAAAAGCGACGTAAAGCAACGACTTGCATTTAAAAGAAAGATGCAAGTCTCCACGTGAAACCCGTCTGTCTTTGTTGTGGGGTGAAATTTCTTTTATCAAAGCCTCCATTGACGGAGTTATTGGTACAACAAAGGGAGAAAAGAGCTTTCCCGAAAAAATCTGCTTGTACTCGCTGACGTACTCGGGAGGGCAGGCAATATCAAAAATCGTATTGTTTTTCTCTGAGTTGTAGAAATGAACCTGATAGGGCATAATTATCGCCACAGTACCCTTATCCACAAGACGTACTGTATCGTCCACCGATAAAGACAGCTGACCATCAAGCACAAAAATCAGTTCAACGTGACTGTGTGCATGAGGGGTACATAAGACGTTGGAACGGCTGGACGTAAAATAGTAGTCAGAGGATCCATTCTCTGCATATACGGCGTAAATCATCGTTGCCTCCGAATTGGTGATAGCCGAAGGGAGTCCTGCTCCCTTCGGCTATAGTGAATTTTTACATTGTATTTGCACGGGGTATAAGGTCAATGGGGCTATTGCCCTCAAAGCCTATCTCTCCAAAGATTGCTTCAACGAATGCCTCTTGAGAGATATCGCTTATGTGATTTGCGTTAACGAAGGCATCAGCTGCTTCCATAGAGTCATAATGTACGTAAGGATAGCCGAAGGAAACGCCAACAGATTTCTCGCTACCGTGATTAAATGCATAATAGAATGTCTGACACTCGTCACCAAAGAGACGTAAATAGCCCTTTGGCATATGCATTGCAACGTATGCGGCATAGACAATAAGGTCGGAGCTCTCGGATATTTTCTTAAGTTCTGCCGTACTCTTAAGTCTGCGCTGAATATGTACCTCCATACCTCTTTTTTCAAAGGCACGCTTCATAGGCTCAAGTTTTTCTATAATACCGTCATAGTGGCTTGATGCAATAATAGAAACTCTCTTAACGTTCTCCTTCTTAAAAGGAAGAATACCCGTTCTGTCGCGAACAAGCGTCATGCTCTTTCTTACAATCTTTTCGTTTATCTCACGTGTTTTTGCAACCATTTCTTCTCTTGTATAGGGGAAAGGTTTTGTATAATAATCGTCCTCGAAGAGTCCAAGCTTTTCCTTGAGGTCAAGGACTCTCTGACAAGCGTCGTCGATTCTTGACTCAAGAACTCTGCCATCACGAACTGCTTCTTCGATAATGTCTGATGAATTCATTTCACTGCCAAGAATAACGTCATTACCTGCATTTACAAGCTCAACTATAAGCTCTTCGTAAGGAAGGAGCGAGTAAAGTCCCGCCATGCTTATACCGTCGGTAATTACAACGCCCTTGAAGCCCATCTTTTCCTTCAAAAGGTCGGTAATAATCTTTTTAGAAATAGTACTCGGACGTGGTTTACCTTTTATAAGACTATCATCTGCCGCAGGGAACGCCGTGTGGTCAATCATAATAGAATATACGCCGTGGTCAATCATTTCCTGGAAAGCACGGCCCTGCTCTGCCCACCATTCTTCCATACTGCACGCCATTGCCTCGGCAGAAAAATGAGTATCTCTTGCGCTATAGCGGTCAACACCGGGGAAGTGCTTTGCACCTGCCGCCATTCCCTCCGACTGCATACCGTCGATGTATGCCTTGGAAAGTCTCATACATCTGTCAAAATCGTCCATTGCAAAGGTACGCATAACACAGGAACGGTTACGGTTACCCATATCCATTACAGGAGACCAACGCCAGTTAAAGCCGACGTATCTCATCTCACGTGCTACAGCCGCACCAAGCTCAAAGGTGAGCTTCTCGTCGTCTGCTGCACCGATTGTCAGTGCATTACAAATAGTTGATAAATCAGTGAAGACGTTAGATGGACCTGTAACACAGTCACCTGCTACAAGGGGCGGAATCTTAAAAAAGCTGCATAGCTCTTTGTTGTATTCTCTGTACACTTCGGCAGGCATTCTTATCTTGCCGTAAGCGAGAAGGTCGCCCTCCGTTGTATCGGTAACGTCCTTCGACATTTCCTTAAAATAGCGGGAATCTGTAAAGTATACACCAATCTGCTCTGCACGAAGCGTACCGTAGCAGTCCTTTTCACAGCGAGCCTTTACCTCTTCAATATCAACAGGCTTGAAGTCAAAGGCGGTTTCTTCCTTGCCGAAAATGCCCCACTGATGGGGTGCCATCATTTGTCCGATTTTTTCGCGGAGTGTAAGTTCTGAAAGCTGTGGTTTTTTCATTTTGTTTTCATCCCTTCGTTACATTGTATTCGCGCGAGGGATAAGTCGAACGGGACTCTTTCCCTCAAAGCCTATCTCGCCAAAGAGTGCTGCAACGAAAGCCTCCTGTGATGCCACGTCCATATTATTTGCATTGACAAAGGCGTTAACAGCCTCCATGCTGTCATAATGAACGTAAGGATAACCGAAGGAAACACCGATGGATTTTTCCTTACCGTACTTGAAGGCATAATAGAAGGTCTGGCACTCTTCGCCGAAGAGACGAAGGTAGCCTGACGGCATGAACATGGCAACGTATGCGGCGTAAATGATAAGGTCGCTGTTATCGGATATCTCCTTCAGCTCTGCCACACTTTTCAGTCTGCGCTGCATATGTACCTCAATGCCTCTCTTTTCAAATGCATTTTTCAGAGGCTCAAGTATTTCCATAATATTCGGAAGGTGACTTGATACGATTATGGAAACCTTCTTGATATTTTCCTTATTTACGGGAAGTATACCGGTTCTGTCACGGACAAGAGTCATACTCTTTCTTACAATCTTCTCGTTGACCTCGCGTGTTTTACGAAGCATCTCTTCCTTTGTATAGGGGAAGGGCTTTGTATAATAATCGTCCTCAAACATGCCGAGCTTTTCCTTGAAGTCAAGTACTCTCTGACAAGCATCATCAATTCGTGATTCCGCAATTCTGCCGTCACGCACTGCCGCTTCGATAAGGTCGCCTGAATTTATATCACCGCCGAGAAGAACGTCGTTACCTGCGTTAACAAGCTCTACTACAAGCTCCTCATAAGGCAAAATCGAATAAAGACCGCCCATACGGATACCGTCGGTAATTACAACACCCTTGAAGCCCATCTTTTCCTTGAGAAGCTCTGTTGTAATCTTCTTGGAAATGGGAGTAGGTCTGAGCTGACCGTTTATTGTAGAATCGTCAACTGCGGGGAATGAGCCAACGTTAGTCATAATGGACCATACGCCGAAATCTATCATTTCCTGGAATGCACGTCCCTGCTCTGCCCACCACTCTTCCATAGTAGAAAGGTTAGATACAGGTGAATAATGGGAATCTCTTGCATTATATCTGTCTGTGCCGGGGAAATGCTTGATAGCAGCAGCAACGCCCTCCGACTGCATACCCTTGATGTATGCCTTGGAAAGACGGAGACATCTGTCATAATCGTCCATGGCAAAGGTACGCGATACTGTTGAACGGTTACGGTTTGCCATATCCATAACAGGACACCAACGCCAGTTGAAGCCTGCATAACGCATTTCACGTGCAACCGCCGCACCAAGCTCATAGGTCAGCTCCTCATCGTCTGCCGCACCGATTGTCAAGGCGTTACAAATCGAGGAGAGGTCAGTAAATACGTTTGAAGCGCCTGTTACACAGTCTCCTGCTACAAGAGGCGGAATCTTGGGGAAAGAGCAAATCTCCTTCATGTACTCTCTGTAGGGGTCAACAGGCATTCTGAGTTTGCCGTAAGCAAGAAGGTTACCCTCGGTTATATCTGCACCGGGGTCAATCTTCTCTGAAAAATGACGTGAATCAACGTAGTAAACGCCGATCTGCTCAGCACGGATAGTACCGAAGCACTCCTTTTCATACTGCTCCTTAACGTAGGAAATGTCAACGGGCTTGTAGTCATAGTTTGCCTCTGACTTGCCGTAAACCTCCCAGTGATGAGGAGCCAGCATCTGACCTATTTTTTCACGAAGGGTTAATTCTGTAAGCTGTGGTTTTTTCATTTTGTTTTCATCCTTTCATGTGAAATTCTACAATAGAATTATTCCATTTTTAGATGAAAAAAACAAGAAATCTTCAATGCAACAAATAGACAAAAATTAACATTATCTCGGGGAATTAAATATCGTTTCGTACAAGGTCCTCAAAGGTCTCTCGCTTTACCGCAAGTCTGTCTTCTCCTCCCTTGATGCTGACAAGGGCGGGACGGAGAAGTCTGTTGTAGTTGGAGGACATAGAGAAGTTATAGGCGCCCGTTGTACAAACGGCAAGGACGTCTCCTCTCTTTGGACGAACAAGCTTTACTCTCTCCTGAATAAGATCGCCGCTTTCGCAGCATCTGCCTCCAACTGTGGCTTCAAAATCAGGGGTTTTATCTGCAAAGCTTGCATTTATAAGAGTATAGGATGCGTTGTAGAGAGCATAACGGGGATTATCCGCCATACCGCCGTCAACCGATACGTAATTCTTATAGTTTTGTATGCACTTAACGCTTCCTACGGTATAAAGAGTCATACCGTTGTCGGCAACAATGCTTCTGCCCGGCTCCATAAAGATGCGGGGCATTTTAAGGGAGAACCTTTTAAGAAGCATTTTTATATGCTCTCCGATATCGGATATATTTTTTGTATAGCTTATTTCGGGGTCGCTTTTAAGGTATTTTACCGCCATACCGCCGCCGAGATTTATTTCAGGCGCTTCAAATCCGTACTTGTCACGAATGTTTGCCGAGAAGGCGAACATTCTGTCAGACGCCTCGATAAAGGGGATACAATCAAACACCTGTGAGCCTATATGGCAATGGTAGCCGTAAAGAGTGATATTTTTATAAGAAAGCACCCTCTTCACAAGCTTTTCGGCATCTCCCGTTTCGATGGCAACTCCGAACTTCGAGTCAACGGTGCCTGTATTTATAGCTTTTAGCGTATGGGGGTCGATGCCCGGTGTAAGACGGAGAATAACGGGAGCCTTCACTCCCATCTCACCTGCTATTCGCTCCAGCGCCTCTGCCTCGTCGCCGTTATCAACAACTATCCTTCCAACTCCCATTTTAAGTGCCATTTCAAGATCGGCGTCGGTCTTGTTGTTTCCGTGAAACATAGCACGGGAGAGGTCGAAGCCTGCATTTTTAGCGGTGTAAAACTCACCGGGAGACACTACGTCTATCCACATATTTTCCTTTTCGAGAGTTCTGTAGAGGTCGGTATAGCAAAGCGCCTTTCCTGCAAAGCAAGGCTCGGAATCAGCAGAAAAAAAGCCCTTCATAGCGTTCTTATACTCTCTTACTCTCTGGACGATACCGTCCTCGTCAATGAGATAAAGTGGTGTTCCGTATTTGTTTGCAAGAGCAACTGTGTCAACTCCTGCAAAGGTAAGATGCCCTTCGGCATTAACGTTTATGTTCTTTGAAAGCATTTTATTTTTCCTTTTTCTTATTATTAAAGCATATGCGCGAGCATTTCGTCGTAGGATACGTTTGCAAGGTCGGCGGGGGATACGTCGAATACGGTCTTACAGCCTACCTCTCCTCTTTCCTTCATCTTGAGCATAGCCGAAGCGTATGCAACGATAACGCTGGCGGTAAATTCGGGGTTGGAGTCAAGGGCGAGGGAATACTCTATAGTATGTCTGTTCTCAAGGTCGAAGCCCGTTTTGCCCGTTCTTATAACTCTGCCTCCGTGAGGAAGACCCTTGTGTTCTCTTTGAAGCTCCTCTAACGTCACGAAGGTAACTGTTGTATCATAGTCTGCGAAGTAGTTGGGCATTTCCTTTATCTCTTTTTCTATTCTTTCAAGGTCTGCCCCCTCCTCAGCCACAACAAAGCACTCTCTTGTATGCTTTTCTCTTGTGGTAAATTCGGGCATTTCTCCGCTCTTTGCTCTTTCTACCGCCGCATCAATGGGCACAGTATACTGTCTTGCATCAACAACGCCCTCTATTCTGCGAATAGCGTCGGAGTGTCCCTGGCTTACTCCTCTGCCCCAGAAGGTGTAGTCACGACCGTTGGGGAGAATTGAATTTGCATAAAGGCGGTTTACCGAGAACATACCGGGGTCCCAGCCAACCGAAATCATAGCAATGTTTCCCCCTTCCTTTGCGGCAGAGTCAACTCTTTTGAAATGCTCGGAAATCTTGGCGTGTGTATCAAAGCTGTCGATAACGTTAAAATCCTTTGCAAGTGCAGGTGTCATTTCGGGAAGGTCTGTAGCAGAGCCGCCGCAGATAATTATCGCATCGACCTTGCCCTTCAAATCCTTCACGTTATCCATGGAAAGCGCAACGGCGCCTTCCGTTCTTATTTTGAGCATTTCGGGAGCTCTTCTTGTAACTACCGCTACAAGCTCCATATCCTCTCTGTTTTTGATTGCCGCTTCAACTCCGCGACCAAGGTTTCCGTAGCCTGCTATAGCTATTCTTTTCATTGTGTTACCTCTTTTTCTGAAAATAAGTTTATTTACTATTATGAACACGCCAACGGCGTAAGGGATTGCGGTTATTACGTCGAGTGACGAATGTTGCTTTATAAAAACTGTTGAAAGGCATATAAATATGCCGAGAACTGACAGAAAAAATCTCCAAAGCGTTGGAAATCTTCTCTCCCATATCGAAAATACCGCGCCGAGAGTACCAACAACGTGCATACTGGGACAGACGTTGGTGTTGGTGTCAACGCTATAGATAAAGGATACTGCTTTTGAAAAAATGCCGTCTTGAAGAGTGAGATCCGCTCTTAAGTTCTGCTCGTTTGGGAATAAAATATTAAGTATTATAATTGAGAAAAAAGCGATACCCATAAAGGACATATACCTTTTGAAGCCCTCGGGGTCTCTCCTAAAAAGATAAAAGCCTGTGCCGAAAATGAGAAAGTACCACAAAACGTAGGGCACAACAAACAGGGAAATAAAAGGGATTTTGTCGTCAATAGGTAAATACGAAACGAATCTCCCCTCGCATACAACCTTCTCCGCAAAAAAGAAGGCGAGAAGATATAAGGGCGGTATCGCAAGATACGGATAAAGTGAGCGGTCCTTCAAAGTATTCTCCTGAAAACAATAATATTTATAAGAATTATTATCGGGAAACCTTTAAAATAAACGTCCTTTATTTCAAAATCTCGTCTATAATATCACTTACCTCTTTTTGAACGTCACGGCGATGCTTTATGGCGATGGTGAGGTTGTCTTTTCTGAAAATCCCCTCTGCCGCCCTTTCCACGTCCTCAAATGTAATTCTGCCGTACTCCTCACGTCTTTCGTCAAGGGTAGAGTAATCAAAGCCGAGAAAGCGAGACTCGTAAACCTTGTTCCAGCAAAGCGCCTCCGAATCGTCAAGCATAAAGAGATAGTTTTCGGTATAAGGCACCTTTGCAAATTCAAAAAGCTCCTTTTGTGCTGCGGTAGAAATAACCTCAAGGGCAAGTCGCAAAGCGGGTAAAAAGTCCTTTTCTCCCGTTTCGAAGGAAAGAGTGAAAACGCCTACGTTTTCATATTCCTCGACGTTTGCATCAAAGCTGTAGATATAACCCTTTTCTTCCGAAAGGGAAAGAAAGATTCTTGAGGAATCGCCTCCGAAAAGCATATCGTATATAATATCACGAAGGGGCTTTTTTATCTTTCTTGTATCTACGTCAAAGGCAAGCTTTACTTTGCAGAAATCTGCTTTTTTGAATACCACCTTTGCGTTTCTTTTAAAGAAGTCAAGTGGCACTTCGGGTGAGTTCTCACGCTTTTTACCCGAAGGAAGCGTTATACCCTCTACCTTTGACACAAGATATTTTTCTTCTTCCTCCCCGAATGCCCCCGTAAGATAGAAAAACACGTTTTCGCGTGTAAGTATCTTCTTCGAAAAATCAGAAAGCTTCTTTAAGGTAAGCTTGGATATTCCGCCAACCGTTCCCGTAATGGGACGTGAGAGAGACGTATTTTCCCACACAGCTTTTTGTAAAAGCTCATCCACCGATGAGCGATAGGTGTCCTCTCTTATCTCTCTTTTTACCCTCTCCTTTTCGGAGTCAAGCTCACTCTTGTCGATGACGAGAGGCTTGAGGGCAAGGGTAAGAATATCGGATGCAATGTTAAAATATTTCGGGCTTCCCTGAATGGAAAGGTGTATCAGCTCGTTATAGGTAGTGCCCGAAAAGGTGAGTCCATGTCGGTCAAGCACTCGGTATAGCTCTCCCGACATAAGTCTGGATATATTACGGAAAACTATGTGCTCGAAGAAATGAGTATATCCCTCCTCCCCCACCGCCTCATGCATCGTGCCTGCCCTTATTATAAGGGATAGGCAGAAGCTGTGAGAGGATGAAGGGAAGGAATAGACCTCTATTCCTTCGGATTTTAGCTTTCGCTCTTTAAATTCACTTTGTAGGGTCAATGTACTTCCAATACTCCTTAAGATAATTTATTCCCGACCAGAGAGTGAGAAATGCGGTTGCCGCCATTCCCACGTATGAGAAGATATATAAATCCCAGAACATTCCTTCGATAAGGAATACAACTATAGATATGGACTGTGTCATTGTCTTGCACTTGCCGAGCCAGTTTGCGGGAACGACTATTCCCTCTCCCGACACTACAAGGCGTATGCTTGTAACCGCAAGCTCACGGAAGATAACGATAATGGATACCCATACCATATATGGGCGGAGTACATCGTTTGCTACGGTTATTGCAACAAGAGAGCCTATTACCATAAACTTATCGGCAACGGGGTCCATAAATTTGCCAAAATCGGTGATAAGATTATATTTACGTGCAATCTTGCCGTCGATAAAGTCTGTTATTGCAGTGAGTATGAAAAGCAAGGCGGGAATAATTCCGTAAAGAAGGGGGTTGTTTCCCGTAAGGGCGGGATAGAGAATGAATACCATTACAACAGGAACGAGTATCATTCTGAGAATAGTTAACTTATTTGGAAGATTGATTTTACTCATTTGTTTCTCCTTATTCTACCTGACTTCCAACGAGGTCATAATCGAGTGTTTCTGTTACTTTTACCTTTATAAACTCGCCGTCGCGAAGTCTTCGCTTCGCCGAGAAATAAATCTTGCCGTCTATTTCGGGAGCGTCCATTTCGGTTCTTCCGAAGTAGGTCTCGCCCACCTTGTCATAGCCCTCAACGAGTACCGTGAGAGTCTTACCGATAAGCTTCTCATTGTTTTCCGCGTGTATTCTGTACTGTGCTTCCATTATTCTGTCACAGCGTGCGGTCTTGCTCTTCTCCGAAACCTGAGGAGCAAAAGAATATGCAGGAGTGTTCTCCTCTCTCGAATAGGTAAATGCGCCAAGTCTTTCGAAGCGTGTTTCCTTCACAAATTCGAGAAGCTCGTTTGCCTCGGCGGCGGTTTCTGTGGGGAAGCCTGTTATAACGGTAGTACGTATGGTAATATCGGGCATCTTACTGCGAAGCCTCTCTATCGCACTCTTTATGCCCCCCCTTCCGCCGTGGCGGTTCATAACTCCCAGCACTCTGTCGTTTATATGCTGAATGGGCATATCTATGTATTTTGCAACCGAGTCGTATTTTGCCATCACCTCTATAAGTGAATCGGTTATCTTATCGGGATAGCAATAGAGAAGTCTTATCCACTTAAACTCACATTCGGTGGCAAGCCTTTCAAGAAGCACGTCGAGAGAATACTTTCCGTAGAGGTCCTCTCCGTATCTTGTGGTGTCCTGCGCCACAAGGCAAAGCTCTCTTGCGCCAAGCTCAAAAAGAGTTCTCGCTTCTGCCATTACGTCGTCCATTTCCCTACTTCTGAATCTTCCTCTTATATCGGGAATAGAGCAATAGGCACAGCGGTTGTCACAGCCCTCGGCAATCTTCAGATACGCCGTATATTCGGGGGTAGTTACAACTCTGTCACCGCCAAAGGCAAGGTTTTCGGTAGGAGCGGTGTATTTACACCTCTCGCCGCGGTACGCCTTTTCTACCGCCTCGCATATCTTGCCCTCGTCGCCTGCCGAAAGGATAACGTCAACCTCGGGAAGCGACTTTTCTATATCCTCCGCATAGCGTGTGGCAAGGCATCCCGTAACAACGATGCCCTTTAAATCGTGGTGCTCCTTGAGATAGGCAATATCGAGAATGGTCTCTATTGCCTCCTCCTTTGCGCTCTTGATAAAGGCGCAAGTGTTGACTATCATAACGTCGGCGTAAATGTCCTCGCTTACGATTTCATATCCCGCCTCGTTGAGAAGTCCAAGCATTACCTCGGTGTCACAGGTGTTTTTAGGACATCCGAGGGAAACAAATCCGACTTTTATACTCATAAAATCTCCGTACCTTTAATTCTTGTCCAAGGCAGACATAATAGTTTCTGTAAGAAATCCCCTTGAGGAAAGCTTACGGAATACAGTATCTCTTTCACAGCCTTGAAGGTTTTTTTCTATATACTCACGGGCAAGTGCCACAAAGTCAGGTGAAAGCGCTTCAAGCGCTTCGTCTGCCGTCTCGTAAGAAAAGCCCTTTTCGTACATCGAGCCTTTTATCTTCACTTCGCCCCAAAGCTTTTCAAGGCACTTTTCGGCATATCTCTTGGCGTAGCCCTTATCATCAATATAGCCTGCCCTTTCAAGCTTGCCTACCAGCTCCTCTACCCACTCCTTTTCGGCGTAGGTCCCGAATATCTTCTCTCGGCAAAGCTTCGTTATTAGTGCCTTCTTGGTAATGTCACCTGCCGAAAGACGCCTTATCGCCTTTTTCTTTATCTCGCGTCGACAGGCGAGAGTGACGAGAAGCTCTGGGTCTTCTATTTCCTCTCCCTTTTCAAGAGAGACAAAATATTTTTCGGCATCCTTCACCCAGATGGGATATTCTCCCTCGTCGGTGAGAATTACCGTTTCTTTATTTTTCGTTACGTTATACTGTCCGAGATATTTCATTATTCGTCAAATCCGTCTCCAATATCTTCATCGTCATCCTCGTCAAGTCCTGCTATACCGCCAAAGGAAAGATTTCCCTGAAGGTCGCCTGCCTGTGCAAGAATCTTCGACTTGATTTCCTCTCTGATATCGGGGTTTTCCTTAAGATAAAGTTTAGCGTTGTCCTTACCCTGACCGAGTCTGAGTCCGCCGTAGCCGTACCAGGAGCCGCTCTTTGTAACAATGCCGAGTGTTTCGCCAAGGTCGATAATCTCGCCGTCCGCCGAGATACCCTCGCCGTACATAATATCGAACTCTGCAGACTTGAAGGGTGCCGCAACCTTATTTTTTACAACCTTACACTTTGTATGGTTACCGATAATTTCGGATTTTTCCTTTATCTGCTGACCGCGGCGCACGTCGATACGAACGGAAGCGTAGAATTTAGGCGCCTTACCGCCTGTGGTAACCTCGGGGTTACCGTACATAACGCCAACCTTTTCACGAAGCTGGTTTATAAAGATGAGTACGCACTGGCTCTTTGCAATAGCGCCCGAAAGCTTACGGAGCGCCTTGGACATAAGTCTTGCGTGTGCGCCTACCATCGCCTGTCCCATATCACCTTCGATTTCCGCCTTGGGAACAAGAGCCGCAACAGAGTCAACGATGATAACGTCGATGGCATCCGACGAAATGAGCGCTTCTGCAATTTCAAGCGCCTGCTCTCCGTCGTCGGGCTGTGCTACCAGAAGGTCCTGAATATCAACACCTATCTGCTGTGCATAAGAGGGGTCGAGAGCGTGTTCTGCATCGATAAACGCCGCAGAGCCTCCCATCTTCTGGGCTTCTGCCGCAATGTGAAGGGCAAGGGTTGTTTTACCTGAGCTTTCAGGTCCGTAGATTTCAACTATACGTCCCTTGGGAACACCGCCTATACCGAGCGCAAAGTCAAGTGAAAGGGAGCCTGTGGGAATAGCCGATACCTGCATAGAGGTATTGTCGCCAAGACGCATTATAGAGCCCTGTCCGTATTTCTTCGTTATCTGTGATATCGCTTTATTTCTTGCCGCCTCTCTGCCTGCCTTCGCATCCTCTGCGGCTGCCGTTTTCTTCTTCTTGTCTTCCATTTCTTTATCTCCTCTTTTCATAATATTCTCTCATATACTCTATATTTATAAGCTTTTCTATAAGGTCCTGCCTTGTTGCGCTGTAATGGTTTGTCGCCTCAAAGCCAAACTTTGAAAACTCCGACAACAGCTTTATCGCATCTCTCACGTTCTTCTCCTCGCTATCGAACACCTGTCCGTAGAAAGCTATATCCTCTGCGGTAAGCGTGGACGCTTTGTTGCGGTGACGTGTGAAACGAATAAGATTATAGGACGTTAAAAAGTGTGCGTAAGAGCCCTTCATACAGTTGAGGGTGTCGATAAATCTCTCGCTCTTTTTACCCTCGTAGCTCTCCATTATATCGATGGCTCGTTTGTTCCCCTCACATACCAATCTGAACTGATTTTCAAAAACGTCTGCGGGATAATTATGGCGCCATCTGTCAATGTCGTCGTAAGGATAACCTACCATCGTGGAATACCAACCCGTTTTTTCAGGGAAGAAAGGACTTCTCACGCCTCCGTTCTGTGGCGCGTTATAAGCTACCTGACAGCTGAAGGGAAATTCTCTGAAGCCTTTCGACAGCTCTCGCTGGGCTCGGTTTACCGTCTCCCATTCCTCTGCCGAGTAAAAGTCGCGGATAAAATCCTCTACCGTGCTGCCCTTTTGCATTATATCGTTTACAAGACTGATGTTTGGTGAAGCGGAGCCTCCGAGAGTCCAGCTCATCATAATATGCTTTATATTTTCTTTTTTTAGGTTCTCCGCGTGCTCTGCAACAAGGTCAAAGGCGGGAATAAAGGGTACTGCCGACATTTCCCAGGTACAGTTAAACTGTACCTTTGCGGAAAGCTCAAGACCACTCTCTCGTCCTACCTCCCAAACCTCTTTCGCAAAAGGACCGGGGCCGGGATTTGACATAGTATAATCGCTGACACGGTTTTTTACACCGCCCTTGACTATCTCCATCTGATGCTCACTTGTCTTCTGGAGTATAACTCTACGGTCCAGCTTTCTTATAATGTCGGCGGTCTGGTCTATCGGCCATGACCAATCCCAGCATATAACTCTTGCATCGGGGTTTGCTCTCTTGACACCCCTCGCCATAACGTTGTTGACCTCCGAAATAACGTCGGCGGCGCTTCTCTTTTTGCATCTTTCGCAGGTGCAGGTCTCCTCGGTGGAATGGGAGTAGCAATGAGTCTGATTTTCACTTGCCGTTATAGTCAGAATACCGCCAAGTCCTTCAACCTCGGAAAAGAGAGTGTAAAGAGCATTTTCAAGATACTCTTTTACCTCGGGAGTGGAGGTACACATCGAATATATCTTCTTTTCGGGGTTTCGTGTGTGTCCTTTAAGGTGTGGATATTTTTCAAATACCGACTCCTGCATACTTCTCGGCTCGTTTATGTAGAGATAGATGCCAATGCCGTATTTTGCAGCTCTCTTCACAATTCTCTTTAGGTTTTCTATTCTCTTTTCATAGCCTCGTGACAATTCAGGAGCAAAAGGAAACTCTACAAGCTGATACAGCACCGCCTGAAACCATATTCCGTTTATTCCGTATTCCGCATATTCGCGAAGAAGCTTATCGGGGAACGGGTTGGCATCATCCTCCATAAGAGGGTCTCCATAAAGAGCGAAATAGGAGTAAACCATTCTGAGATCGCCCTTTATGTCCGATACTACAGGCGGAAGTGTGTCCTCCTCGTAGTACTTGTTTATAAAATCAAAGGCTTTTTCTTTGTATTCACCAAGCTCTTTTTCGAGCCTTGTTACGTTTTTCTTTATCCACTCCGCCCTTTTCTCCTCCTCGGAGGTAAGCTCACGCCAGAGTGCATCCTCGCTTTCGGGAATGATAAGACCGAGCTTTGAAAAAAGGAAGTCGTCCTCCTTGAGCATTGTGTCAAACTCGGCGGAGGTAAGGTCGAGAAGTGTGCAAATCTGGTCGTAAGAAAGCATATGCCACACATTTTTTATAATCGTTATGTATCCACGACGACGCCATATGGGGTCTGCCTTTTTGTCGGGGTCAAGCCCCATTTTTTCGGCAGATTTTTTTACGTTCTCTACGCTTGTACCAAGCACCTCGGCAATCTTTTCCGAGGGGATATAACCCCACAGTCTGAATATCGCGCCCATAAATCTGCACGGGAAATACTGATATTCAAGAGGTGGCTTCTTTTCTACCGAAACAAGTGTTGAAGGCATATTATTTCTCCTTTATAAAAACTCTGTCGTTGCCCGAAAGGTCGCGCACTATCTCTCCGCCTTCAAAAAGACGAATAAGGTCATCTCCTTGCAAACATCCCATCTCAAAGAAAAGACTTGCCTTGGGGGAAAGATTTTTTATGCGCCTGTAAAAGTCAAGTCCGTCATCGCCCCCGAAAAGGGCAAGAGAAGGCTCTCTTTTTACGTTTTCGGGAAGAGCTTTCATTTCCTTTGCCGTAATATACGGAGGATTCATAGTAATAGCGTCACATTCGGGAAGTGCTTCCTTGAGAAGGTCAAATCGCTTGAAGGTGCATCTCTCCTCAAGTCCATGATACTCTATGTTCTTTTTCGCCCACTTTTCAGAAAATGGAGATATATCAAGAAGCGTCGCGGTAAGGTCGGGACGGCTTTTCAAAACCGACAGTCCTATACATCCGCTACCCGTGCATATATCGAGAAAATGAGAGCTTCGGGGAATTCTCTTTATCGCTTCCTCCACCAAAACCTCGCTGTCGCATCTGGGTATAAGTACACCCTCTCCCACAAGGTATTCCTCCTTGTAGAAGGGAACTTTTCCCAGGATATATCCGAGAGGCTCTGCAGAAATAGCGCGTTTAAAGTCGCTTATTATTTTTTCTGCAACGCTTTTCTCTATTTCCCGTCCCATAATAAGAGTGTCGCGGTCAAGAGAATACTTTTCAAGAATAAGCGATACCGTTTCTCTGAAGCTTAAATTTTCCTTTGCAAAATCGGAGCCTTCAAAAAGCTCTTTAAGAATTTTCTGCATTTTCCGTATCTGCTTCCTCAAGGGCTGCTTCAAGCGCCTTTATCGCTACCTCGATTTCCTTTTCGTCCGGCTCACGGGTTGTGATTCTCTGGAACCAAAGTCCGGGGGCAGTGAGAATTCTGAGGAGCAAGTTGTCGTGAGTGCCCGAGAAAATAGTTATCTCATAGCCGATACCCACAATGAGGGGGATTATTGCAATTTTAGTTAAAAATCTGAGGAAAAGGTTATTCCACAGACTTGCAGGAAGAGATGCCGAAACAACGATAGACAGAATGAGCATAACAAACATCATACTAGTACCGCATCTGGGATGAAATCTCGACTGCTTTTTTATGTTCTCAACTGTGAGAGGAAGTCCTGCCTCAAGGCAGAAAATAGACTTATGCTCTGCACCGTGGTATTCGTAGGTACGTCTGATATCCGGCATAAATGCCACTCCCCAAACGTAGAGAAGGAATATGAGAATCTTAACGATACCCTCCACTACTGCCTTCATAACGGCAGGCATTTCAAAAACAAGGGATATGAGCTTAGATATCAGCATAGGAAGGTAGAAGAAAAGTCCGAGTGCGAGAAATACGCCGAGTACTCCGCCGATAACCGCGGCAACTCCCATAAGGCTTTTTCCAAGCTTCTTCTGAAGCCACTTTTCAAACTTCGATTCCTCTTCCTCAATTCCCTGCATTTCCGCTGAAAGGGTGAGGATATCCATAGAAAGCTTCATAGACTCCACAAAGCCTACAACTCCTCGGATAATGGGGATTTTGAAGAACTTACACTTTTCTTTAATACTGCTGACTTTCCTTTTGTCAAGGGCTATCGTTCCATCGGGGCATCTTACGGCGGTAGCGCAGGTGCTTCCCTTTTTCATCATAATGCCTTCAAGCACCGCCTGTCCGCCAACACGGGACTTTGCGGTGGGGCAGGCTCTTTTTTCTCTTGCCATAGGGTCTCCTTATTTAAACTTGAATTCAGAAATTATCTTATTTACCTCGTCGAGATGTGAGTCAAATCCGTCGAGAGTTGAGGTATACGTCAGAATATGGATATATCCGTAGTAGTATGTCACTACCTGACGGAACTTATAAGGGTCGCCTGCAACAGTCGCGGTGAATACGTACTGTCTTGCAGGAACTCCGCCAAGAGTAGTCTCCTCTCCGTCCGATAACATCTCAAGGTCGGGGAAGGTAGCCTTCACGTGGTCAAAATAGGTGGTATCTCCCATTGTGAGATATCCGTCAACGCCCTGTACCTCGGCAGGCGCCGTAAAGGTTGTCACCGACACGTTGGAGCGGTCCTTATCTGAAACGTAGACACTTACCATGCCATCGTTTCTGTCTATCTGCCAGTCCTCGGGGTAATAGAAATTGTAGTCAACGGCATCGCCGTTCAAAACCGCCATTCCCTCCGGAATATCCGTCTCCTTTTTCGAGCAGGAAACAAGAAGCGAAAGTGTTAAAACGAATATAAGTATCAAACTAAATTTCTTCAATTTTTTATTCCTTTCTTAAAAAACACTATACCTATTTTATTCTAGTATACATTATATCACAAAAAGAAAAAAAGTAAATAACTATTTGTAAATAAAAAAGCCGCCTTCAGCAATTGATTTATATGTTCACCTACGCTCACAGAATTTCATAGGTAGACTTTGTTTTTACAAGCAACCCAGATGCAACTTCCTATGTAATAAAAAGGCTGTGGCAAAGCGATTTTTACAAATCACTTCGCCACAGTATGTTTTATTTTTCCTACTGAACAAAAAAGGGGGAATTTAAAAAATCTTTCAGTAGTAGTGAATAATTTTCTTGACTTTGGTAAAATCTTTCAGTATAATAATGTTGAGGTGACAAAAATGATACAGCGAAATCATTATATCAAGCAGATTCGTCCTTTTTATGACTCTGATTTAATTAAAATAATAACCGGTATCCGTCGATGTGGTAAATCGGTTATTATGGAACAGATAATAAAAGAAGTAAGCGAAAAAACAAATAATATTATATATCTTAATTTTGAAGACAAAAAGGTTTCTGCCAATATTACCGATACGGCTAAATTATTGTCATACGTAGAAGAAAACAAAAAAAGTGGAAAATGCTATTTATTTTTCGACGAAATACAGACACTTGATGGATGGCAGGACGCGTGTAAAACCTTGAGGCTTTATGACAATTCTTTGTTTATAACAGGCTCAAACTCAAAGCTTTTATCCGGTGAGTTCACAAAGGAGCTTTCAGGGAGATACGTTTCTTTTCGCATCAGACCTTTCGTTTATAAAGAAATTGCGGAATATGCAAAAGAGCTCGGCAAAGAAGCCTCTGTCACAGATTATCTTGTATGGGGAGGCTTTCCTAAACGCCTCGAATTCGATACCCTTGACGCTCAAACGAGATATTTGAACGATTTAGACGACACAATTGTCATAAACGACCTTATAAACAGATATAAAATACGAAAAGAAAGCTTATTCAAAAGCCTTGTAAATTTTCTCCTGCGTAGTAACGGCAAGATACTGTCGGCAAATTCAATTCGCGATTATATAAAAACCGAACACGCAAATTGTTCAATAAACACAATCATGAAATATATCGGGTATCTCGAAGAAGCATATATTATAGAATCAATAAAGCAATATTCCACAAAAACAAAAAAAGAGCTTTCTTATTATTCGAAAATCTACAACGCTGACGTTTCCTTTAACTCTATTCGCTCTATGAACAACCGATTCGATTTGACACACAATCTTGAAAACGTAGTATACAACGAGCTTATTTATATGGGCTACGAGCTTTACGTTTATAATAACAACGGCAAAGAAATAGACTTTCTTGCAACCAAAAACGGTCTTCAATATTACGTACAGGTCGCCTATAGCGTAGCCGAAGACAAAGCGTATCAAAGAGAGTTCAACGCTTTTAAGAACATTGATAATTTAAGTCAAAAAATAATTATCACAAATGACGATATCGACTATTCCACAAGTGCCGTAAAGCACATCAAACTCAAAGATTTTTTAATGATGGAAAGCTTATAGAAAATTAAAAATCGCTTTGGCTATAATAGCTAAAGCGGTTTTGTTTTTGTTAACTATGTTGTACTCTCGCCCGTTTATCGAAGCTTCTCCTAAAGCACAGAGCGAAATAATGAATATTGAAGAATAAAAATTGAATAATTTCGGACATTTTGGCTTTGCCAAAATCACAATCAATTTTAATTTTGCTTCAAGCAAAATTCACCTTAATTTTCCATTTTCAATTTTCAATTTTCCATTATAAAAGCACCCTTTCGGGTGCTCTTACTGTTTTCGGTTTTAACCAAAAGGTCAAGCTTTACCAAAAAGCGCAGAGATTTTGAGGTAAAATCGCGGAGTGCGAAGGCGTCGCTGTACTTTGTACAGCAGTCCGAGCAACACGCGAAGAAAATGAAATTTGGAATAAATGAAAGAAAGACGAGGTGAATCCTCGTCTTTCTACATTATAAAGTCATATAACTTAATTCTGTTGTGATAGCACTTTCTCTTTAGAAAGTGTTTTGTAGTAAAAACTGAAAATTTTCATTTTCGGTTTTAACCAAAATATCAAGCTTTACCCTTTTCACATGCTTCAAAGAGTCCGTTGATATAGGCTGCTCCCAAAGCTCTGTCGAAAAGTCCGTAGCCGGGCTTGCCTGTCTCGCCCCATATCATTCTTCCGTGGTCGGGACGAACGTAGCCGTCGAAGCCGTTCTTCACAAGTACCTTTGTAATTTCGTACATATCAAGGCTTCCGCAGGATGAAAGGTGCGCTCTTTCCTCAAAGCTTCCGTCATCCATTATCATAATGTTTCTCATATGCATAAATGCAATTCTGTCCATCGCAGAATACTTATCGACCATCTTCACAACGTCATTGGATTTAGCACAACCGAGTGAGCCTGTGCAGAGGCAAAGGCTGTTGGCAGGAGAGTCAACGATTTTAAGCATTCTGTCGAGGTTTTCCTCATTTGTGATAATTCTCGGAATACCGAAGATAGAATAGGGCGGGTCGTCGGGATGAATCGCCATTCTGACATCGCACTCCTCAGCAACGGGAATAACTTTTTTAAGGAACTTTTCAAGGTTTCTCCAAAGCCCCTCCTCACCAAGCTCACCGTAAGCGGAAATAAGCTCTCTTACCTCCTCCTGTGTGTAACTGGAATCCCATCCGGGGAGATGTATATCGTCGGTGAGAGGATTGAGATTTTTCATCTGGTCCCAGTACATAACAAGGCTTGTGGAGCCGTCGGGCGCAAGTCTGTCAAGCTCTGTTCTTGTCCAGTCGAAAACGGGCATAAAGTTATAAGTAATACATTTCACGCCGTACTTTGCACAACGTCTTATATTTTCACAGTAATTTTCAAGGTATTCGTCTACCCTACCGCGTCCGAGCTTTATGTCCTCGTGAACGGGAACCGATTCAACGATATCGAAAAGGAGTCCGTTTTTCTCGACGGTCTCTTTCATTTTTTTAAGGCTTTCTTCACTCCATACTTCACCGGGAGCGACGTCATAGATAGCGCTTACAATTGAACGCATACCGGGGATCTGTCTGATGTACGGAAGGGTAACAGGGTCGCCCTCGCCATACCAACGAAAAGATAATTTCATATTTTTCCTCCAAATAATTCCTTCACCACTTATTATACGTATTTTTTTCATTTCGTCAACCGTATTATTGCCTTTATTTCTAAATAAATGTATCTTTTTTCTCTTTTGGGGCAAATTAAATAAAAAATCAAAGCGAGGGATATTATTTATGAAAAACACAAAGCCCTTCGGAACAAAGGACAAGCTTGGTTATCTTTTCGGAGATTTTGGAAACGATTTCACTTTTCTCGTTTCCTCTACCTTTCTTTTAAAATTTTACACCGACGTTATGGGACTTGATGCATATATAGTCGGGCTTGTTATGATGAGCGCCCGTTTCGTAGATGCCTTTACCGATATTATTATGGGGCGCATCTGTGACAGAAGCAAAACTACTTCTGCAGGGAAGTTCAAGCCTTGGATAAGACGAATGGCTGCGCCCGTTGCAATAGCCTCATTTCTCATTTATCAAAGTGCGTTCGCCGATAAAAGCACTCTTTTCAAGACGGTATGGCTTTTCGTCACATATATTTTATGGGGCTCTGTCTTCTACACCTCTATAAACATTCCTTATGGCTCAATGGCTTCCGCCATTTCGCCCGAACCCGCCCACAGACAGTCCCTTTCCACCTTCAGAACAATGGGTGGCACTCTCGCGGGGCTCATAGTGGGAGCAGGAGTACCGCTTATTGCATACGAAAAGATTGACGGAAAAACGATTATGGTAGGTGAACGTTTTACCCTCATCGCAGGTGCTTTTTCTATTTTTGCGGTAATATGCTATCTTCTCTGCTATCATTTAACCACCGAAAGAGTGAAGACAGAAACGTCGGAAAACAGAACGGGCATCTTTAAAATGTTTGTTTCCGCCTTACGCAACAGAGCTCTTATATCAATCATTGTAGCATCTGTTCTTATGCTTCTCTCACAGCTCACCATGCAATCAATGGCAAACTATATATACCCCAACTACTACGGAGCACCCGAAGCGCAGACTGTTGCCACTATAGCAATGGTAGTTGGTATGATATTCGCCGCCCTTACCGCAAAGCCTCTCTCCGAGCGATTCGGAAAGGCTGAAATAAGTGTAGCGGCAAGTCTTTTCGCTGCAGTAATATCCTTCATTCTATTTATAGTGCGTCCCGAAAACGTATGGAGCTTCGTTCTTATAAACCTTGTTTCCTGGTACGGCCTCGGTATATTCGCCATGGTGACGTGGGCGCTTATTACCGACGTTATTGACTATTCTGAAATAAAGAACGGAGTAAGAGAGGACGGCTCGGTATACGCTCTTTACTCCTTTGCAAGAAAGCTCGGTCAGGCATCTGCCGCAGGAATTGTGGGTTCACTCCTCTCCTTTATCGGCTACAACGAGGAAAACGCCTTTAACCCTGAGGTTCTTGACGGTATATTTTCCATTGCAACGGGACTTCCCGCCGTAGGATTCACGCTCCTTGGGATAGTACTCGCCTTTTGGTATCCTTTAAAAAAGAAAACCGTTATAAAAAACGTCGAAATACTCAAAAAGAAACGTCAAGAGGGCTAGCTTTGTGCGTTTTGAGGCACAAAGCAGCGATATTTGCCTTTGGCAATCAATATGCACTTCATGCTCGATATGTCCTTTCGGACGCGATATGTGCTTCGCACGAGAAAAAACAGGCGAATATCATATCGCAACCGACCGAAAGGGAGGTTATATCGAATTCGCCGAAGGTGAATATATCGAGCAAAGCAAAGTGACGGCATATCGAGAATAAAAATAAATATCCACCCGTAATGGCGGGTGGGTTTTATATAAATGCAGAAGGCTACTTCCCTTTTGGCTTATTTATTGTTATCTCGTCACTTCTTTCTAAAAGATAATCAACAGAAACACCAAAGTAATCAGCGATTTTTATAAGCTCATTTATTCCCGGCTCTCTTTCTCCTGTTTCATATCTGCTTATAGTATTTTGATTAGTGTTCAAATCTATAGCCAATTTTTGTTGAGATATACCCCTTGATTTTCTAATTTCTTTCAATCTCATAAAATCACCTCTTGACATTATTATCCCATAATGGTATAATAAAAATATCCCAATATGGTATATAAGGAGGAATTGAAATGGCTTTTTGTCAAAATTGTGGATTCAAATTAAATGAAGGAGTAAATTTTTGCGAGAAATGCGGTGCCCAACAAGGACTTTCTGCTAATAATAAAGCAGAAAGAATGATAACAATTAAAAGAAAAGGGGTTTTTGGAACCGATCCCATGAGTGTTCTTGTTGATGGTGGTGAGTATGCAATCGTTCGATTAGGAGAAACAAAAACTTTCCCCATACCCTCAGGTTCTCACCGTCTCCAGATTCGCGCTACATCTCATGCGGTTGGTAAAGGGGGCTTAACGGTAGGACAAGGGAACAAAAACAGTTATTCAAGCGAGGTTATTTTCATTAAAGAAAGCGATGGAGATATGACCTTTAGTGTTTCGATGAATATGTTTGGTAAGATATCAGTAACTGCTGTTTGACCAATATATAGCTACAAGAAATTCGGCAAGATGAAAAACACATCTTGCCGAATTTTATTGTAGAACAAACTCTTGATTTTTTTATAATTAGTGGTAGAATATAGAGAGATTAAGAAAAGAGGAAAATATATGAAACACGTACTTATTGATAAAGACTTAAGCTTCTATAAAGCAAATCTTCACTGTCATACCACTCTTTCGGACGGTGAAATGACACGTGAAGAAGTGAAGGAGCTTTATAAGAATAACGGATATTCGGTAGTTGCCTTTACCGACCATGAGCATCTTATCGATAACTCGGACTTGAATGACGAGAGCTTCCTCGCCATCACCTCTGCCGAGCTTGCCATAAAGGAATTTCCAAAGCAGTCTACCCTCAAAAACCTTAAAATGAAGGTTTGCCACCTGAACGTATATTCACCCGACCCCCACGACACGGTGACTCCCTGTTATTCTTCTATCTACGACCACTACGTGAATGACAAAAACCGCCATCTTATAAAGTTCGATAAGGAGTTCAAGAGAGTACATACAAGAAGAGGCATCAACAAGATAATAAGAGAAGCGAATAAGCGTGGCTTCCTTGTTTCCTTCAATCATCCCTCTTGGTCACTTGAAACCGAAAAGGATTATATCGGGCTTGAGAGTGTTTGGGCGGTTGAAATTTACAACCACTCGGTAGTGGCACACGGCGGACGGGGTGACGAGCACGTATTTGAAGAAATGATGAGAGCGGGAAAGAGCGTTTTCTGTACCGCCGCCGATGACAACCACGGAAGTGACGATACTTGTGGCGGATTTACTGTGATAAACGCAGAAAAGCTTGACTATGATACTATTTTCAATGCTTTACGCTTTGGCTATTTCTATTCCTCGACAGGACCCGAAATAAAGAGTCTTGTATTTGAGGACGGAAAGGTATTCTTTGAATGCTCCGACTGCGTTAAGGTATCCCTTATGACAGAGGGCAGAAGAAGAAACGCAATAAACGGTGAAGGTATTACCGAGGGAAGCTTTGATATAAAAGACACCGACGGATATTTCAGACTTGTTTTCCGCGACGAAAAAGGAAACCTTGCCTGGTCTCAAGGCTACGACCTTGAAGACTTAAAGTAAGCGAGGCTCCTTATGTACGTTTTTAATTTAACGCTGAATCAAATGCTCATGATGTTTACTCTTATACTCACGGGCTTTGTACTACGAAAATCAAAAATACTCCCCGAAAGCTCGGGAACAACTATGTCGAGGCTTGAAACCTACGTTTTCTCTCCCGCCTTGGTTCTTGCAACGCAGATTGCAAACTGTACTGTGGACAATTTTAAAAAATACTCGGTTTTTATGCTCTATAGCCTTATTCTCATACTTCTGGCTGTGGGTATTTCCTATCCCCTCTCTATGCTTTTCGTAAGAAAAACAGAAGGTGACAAGCACAAAGAATACCTTCGTAAGATATACCGTTACGGTATGGCTTTCGGAAACTTCGGATTTATGGGAAACTTCCTCGTCCTCGGTGTATGGGGTAGCGAAGCGCTTTTCAAATACACCATGTTCACCTTTCCTTTGTCGGTATTCTGCTACGGATGGGGTATTCCTCAGCTTATCCCCAAGGAGGGACAGGGATTTAAGGCAACAGTTAAAAGAATTCTCAATCCTCCGATGCTGGGAATGATTTTCGGTGTAATATTCGGTCTTTTGGGAGTAGGTAAGTATATGCCCGACTTTCTCTCCAAGGCACTGGACTCGGCAGGCGACTGTATGGGACCCGTTGCTATGATTCTTGCAGGCTTCGTTGTGGGTGGATATGAAATAAAGAGTCTTCTTTCGGACAAGAAGGTGTATGCCGCAACCTTCCTCCGTCTTATTGTGATTCCCGTGGCGATAACGCTTCTTATGAAAGCAATAAACGCTCCTCTTGAATGTACGCTCTTTGCCCTTATCGGCTTTGCAACGCCTCTCGGACTCAACACTATTGTCTATCCCGCCGCTTTCGGTACAGACACAAAACCCGGTGCGGCAATGGCAATGATTTCCCATACTCTGTCGGTAATTACCATCCCGCTGATGTATCTCTTATTTATAGCATAAAAAAGTATGTGCTCGGCACATACTTTTTTAATGAATATTGAAGAATGAATATTGAATAATTAAGGAAAATTTTGCCCAAGGCAAAATTAAATTTATTATATTAAGATGGAATGCTTTTCATAAAAGAATTCCCCCTTATGCCCCCACGAAAACTTTAGTGATTTTTATAGTTTTGGGGAGAGTAAAAGAGAGGGGGATTTTTGAAAATCCTCCTCTATTGAATATTATTTAATTGAAAATTTCCGAAGGAAATTATCCTAAATTATTAAATCTTCAATATTCATTATTCATTATTAAATAAAAAAAGAGTGTCTTTCGACACTCTTTTTTCTATTTAATCTCACTCTTGCCACCCATATAAGGTCTGTGTGCTTCGGGAATAGCAATGCTTCCGTCGGCGCGAAGATTGTTTTCAAGGAATGCTATAAGCATTCTGGGAGGTGCAACAACGGTGTTGTTAAGAGTATGTGCAAAGTACTTCTTTCCGTCCTTGCCGTTTACTCTGATTTTCAGTCTTCTCGCCTGTGCATCACCGAGGTTAGAACAGCTTCCTACCTCAAAGTACTTCTTCTGTCTGGGGCTCCAAGCTTCAACGTCAAGGCTCTTTACCTTAAGGTCAGCGAGGTCACCCGAGCAACATCCGAGTGTTCTTACGGGAATATCGAGAGTACGGAAGAAGTCTACTGTGTTCTTCCAGAGTATGTCATACCACTTTTCGCTCTCTTCAGGCTGACAGATAACTATCATTTCCTGTTTTTCAAACTGGTGAATTCTGTAGACACCACGCTCCTCTATACCGTGAGCGCCCTTCTCCTTACGGAAGCAGGGAGAAAAGCTGGTAAGTGCCTGAGGAAGATTTTCCTCGGGGATAATCTGGTCAACGAATTTACCTATCATAGAGTGCTCGCTTGTACCGATGAGGAAGAGGTCTTCTCCCTCAATCTTATACATCATGGCATCCATTTCGGCAAAGGACATAACGCCGTCAACAATATTGCTTCTTATCATATAAGGAGGAATACAGTAGGTAAATCCACGGTCTATCATAAAGTCGCGGGCATAGGAAAGAATAGAGGAATGAAGTCTTGCAATATCACCCATAAGGTAATAGAAGCCGTTTCCTGCAACTCGTCCTGCCGCTTCAAGGTCAATACCATTGAACCTTGCCATAATATCTGTATGATAAGGCACCTCAAATTCTGGAACAACCGCTTCACCAAAGCGTTCAATTTCAACGTTGTGGCTGTCATCGGGTCCGATGGGAACGTCGTCTGCAATTATATTGGGGATAGAGAGCATTATCTCACGGATTCTCGCCTCAATTCCCTGAAGCTTTTCTTCAAGAGCTGCGGTTTCGTCAGCGGCTGACTTTACCGCCTCGTTATTCTTCTCTATCTGCTTTTCAATTTCAGCCTTTTCAGCAGTATCCTCGGTCTTCTTGAGCTTTCCGAAGAGCATTCCGTTTTCCTTGGACATTTTGTTTCTTGTAGCCTTAAGAGCCTCTACCGCACCGATAGTCTCACGGCGGGAAGCGTCAAGCTCAAGAACCTCATCTACAAGGGGAAGCTTGTGGTCCTGAAATTTCTTTTTAATATTCTCTTTTACTGCATCGGGATTTGCCTTTAAAAAATTGATATCAATCATTTTTTCCACTCTCTTTTTTATGATGTTTATAAGAGTATAGCACAAAATGTTAAAATATGCAAGATTATCTTTTATATTTGCACTTTACTTAAATATGTAAATCTTATTTTCGAATTTCAGCTATTTTTTCTTCACCTGTGAGGGGAGAACTCCCGTATACTTCTTAAAGGTCTTGGTGAAATAGGGCATATTATCAAAGCCACACATATCGGCAACCTCACCCACGTTGTATTCACCCTCCGAAAGAAGCTTCTTGGCGGTATCACAGCGTATCATATTTATATACGTTACGGGTGTATATCGGGTTATACGCTTGAATTCTCTTATAAAGTAGTATTCGCTTATTCCCGAGTGAAGCGCCAGATCCTTTATGGTAATCTTCTTTGAAAGATTTTCTCTGATATAAATAATAGCAGAACGTACGTTTTCGAGATTAAGAGGCTTTTTATCGCTCTTTTCGGGTTGCATCTTTATATATTTGGTTGCAAGGTCGAAAAGAAGCTCCAGCACCGCCGCCCTTATCATAAGTCCCTTGTATTCACTATTCATTTCAAAGACTTCAGCTATCTTTTCATACTTTTCTGCGGTTTCCACGTCTTTTATTTTTTCAAAAAAGCGTACCTCATCGGTATCAATTCCGTTTGAAGCACAGAAATCTCTGCCTACTATCATATAGTAGTACTCAAAAGCCTCCTCGTCATCTGCCATACTGAAGCCGTGAAGAACGTCGGAGTTTATTACAAACACATCGCCCTTTTCCACGTCAAATTCAGTAAAGTCGCAGATTATCTTTCCCTTTCCCTCGGTAACGTAAATTATCTCTATGTTTTCGTGCCAGTTGGCATACATATGAGCAGGGAAAAAGGCTTTCGCCTGACAAACCGATTTATTAAATATAAAGGGAAGCTCCTTTAAAGCAAGGTCGTGCCTTTCGTAGTGTATACGTTCCATTTTTATATCCTTAAATTGTTATTTTTTTAACAAACTTTTTCTAAAAGCAAGTGCAGGCAAAAAGCCTGCACTTGACTTTTTTTGTAATTTAAAATTAGTTAAGCTCTGCGAAGTACTTGATTGTACGAACCATCTGGCTTGTGTAGGAGTTCTCGTTGTCGTACCAAGAAACAACCTGTACCTGATATGTGTCGTCGTCAATCTTTGCTACCATTGTCTGAGTAGCATCGAAGAGAGAACCGTATGTCATACCGATAACGTCGGAAGAAACGATTTCATCTGTGTTGTAGCCGAAGGAAGCAGAAGACTGAGCCTTCATAGCTGCATTGATGCCTTCGATAGTAACGTCCTTACCCTTAACAACTGCAACGAGGATTGTTGTAGAACCTGTGCAAGTAGGAACTCTCTGAGCAGAACCGATGAGCTTGCCGTTGAGTTCGGGAATTACAAGGCCGATAGCCTTAGCAGCACCTGTGGAGTTGGGAACGATGTTCTGAGCACCTGCTCTTGCACGGCGAAGGTCACCCTTTCTGTGAGGACCGTCGAGAATCATCTGGTCGCCTGTGTAAGCGTGAACAGTTGTCATGATACCGCTCTGAATGGGAGCGTAATCGTTAAGAGCCTTAGCCATGGGAGCAAGGCAGTTTGTTGTACAAGATGCAGCAGAGATGATCTTGTCTTCCTTTGTAAGAGTCTTTTCGTTAACGCTGAATACGATAGTCTTGAGATCCTTACCTGCGGGAGCAGAAATAACAACCTTCTTAGCACCTGCGTTGATGTGAGCCATAGACTTCTCTGTAGATGTATAGAAGCCTGTACATTCAAGAACAACGTCTACGTCAAGTGCGCCCCAAGGACAGTTGTTAGCGTCCTTTTCAGCATAGATCTTGATGGTCTTGCCATCAACTGTGATTGTGTTGTCTTCTTCGCTGTATGAAACTGTATCAGCAAGAGCGTATTTACCCTGAGCTGTGTCATACTTGAGAAGGTGTGCAAGCATTTTTGCATCTGTAAGGTCGTTGATAGCTACAACTTCGTAACCCTCAGCACCGAACATCTGTCTGAACGCAAGGCGTCCGATACGGCCAAAGCCGTTAATAGCAACTTTTACTGCCATAATTTGAATCTCCTTTATATATTGATTAATTTTTTTAATTCCAATTACATATTATATGTCAAAAATTTCTTTTTTGCAATACTTTTTCGTGAGTTTGTTAAATTTTTTTCAATTTAGTTAATTCTTTATTATTCTGTCTGCGGTGTCTTTCACTATTTTGTTCATTTCGTCGAACTTTTTCTCCATATCCGCAGCCAGAGCAAGCTGACATCGTGTACGAACCAGGTTATGTCCCTCGTATCTTGTCTTGAAATACTTGTCTCCCGTGATATAGTCGTCAAGGAAGCGCATACCCAGCTCGATTGCAATAGTAAGAGCGCCAAGTGCCATAGTATCTATTTCTTCGGGTGTAAGAATATCTGCCGCAGCAGAAATAAATCCCTCTGCAAAGCCTCGGTAAAGGTCAAGGTTAAAGGATACCTTCGATAAATCCTTTTCGTCCTCGGCGGCAGTATTTGCGGCAAATCTTACCGCATCACCGAAATCATGCGCCGCAAGACCCGGCATTACGGTGTCAAGGTCTATAACGACGAGAGGCTCACCTGTTTCCTTATTAAAAAGAACGTTATTTATCTTGGTATCATTATGGGTAACTCTTTTAGGTATTATTCCGTTTTCGAGAAGTATGTTAAGCTTTTCGGCAATTTCTCTGTGGCTTCTTATGAATTCTATCTCTGCTTTTACCTCTGAAACTCTGCCATACTCATCCTTTTCCACGTTTTCAAAAAATCCTTCGAGACGCTTTTGGGTATTATGAAAATTAGGAATAGTTTCAAAAAGAAGTGATGCATCAAAATCAGAAAGATTTTTCTGGAACTCTCCGAAGGCACGTCCTGCCTGACGAAGCACCTCCGGGTCGCTTGATGCCTGATAGGTAAGAGCGTCAAAGTTGTTTGAAACTCTCCAGAAGTTGCCCTTTTCGCCAAAGCAATAGTTTTTACCGTCATCGGTATGATGATAGTGAAGGGCAGGGATATCCCTTCCCCTTTGCTTTCCTCTTATGTGCTCTGTTACCATATCTATATTCTTCATAATTTCCACAGGCTCGCGGAAAACGTAGGTATTTACCTTCTGAAAAATATAGCTTTTATCGGGATTTTTATATTTAACGCTATAGGTTGTATTTATATTGCCATGTGTTATAAGTTCGTATGACTCAAGCTCGCCTTTGAGCCTGAACTTCTCACCCACAAATCTTAAGGTATTTATAACCTCGGGATCAAAGTTATTCATCAGATTCGCCTCTTTTCAGTTATTCTCAAGTATATCCGCGATTCTTATACAAGCCGTGCCGTCGCCGTAAGGATTTCGGGCATGGCTCATTTTGTCATATTCTTCCTTGTTATCCAGAAGTGTTTTAAAGCTTTCGTATATGGTTTTTTCCTCTGTTCCCACAAGCTTCAGAGTGCCTGCCGCAACACCTTCGGGGCGCTCGGTAGTATCGCGCATTACGAGAACAGGCTTACCGAGAGAGGGCGCTTCCTCCTGAATTCCGCCCGAGTCTGTTATTATCATATATGAACGGGCAAGGAAATTGTGAAAATCAAGTACGTCAAGAGGCTCGATTATGTGTATCCTGTCACAGTCGCCGAGATACTTATCGGCAGTCTCGCGGACTACGGGATTCATATGAATGGGGTACACTGCCTTAACGTCGGGATGAGAATCAATAATTCTTCTTATTGCACGGAACATATTCGCCATAGGCTCACCGAGATTTTCTCTTCTGTGCGCCGTTATGGTAATAAGACGGCTTCCCTTTGCCCATTCAAGCTCGGGGTGTGTATAGTCCTCTCTTACCGTAGTTTTAAGAGCGTCTATCGCCGTATTTCCCGTTACATAAATCGTTTCGGGATTCTTTCCCTCTCTTATTAGATTGTCCTTTGACATTTCGGTGGGAGAGAAGTTGTACTTCGCTATTATTCCCACTGCCTGTCTGTTAAATTCCTCGGGATAGGGTGAATAAATATTGTAGGTTCTCAGTCCTGCCTCAACGTGTCCTATGGGAATCTGCATATAGAACGCCGCAAGGGCTGTAACGAAGGTGGTGGAGGTGTCTCCGTGAACCAGCACTACGTCGGGACGTACCTCCTCAAAAACACTCTTTATTCTTTCGAGTATGTTTGTGGTTACGTCGAAAAGGGTCTGCTTTTCCTTCATAATAGAAAGGTCAAAGTCGGGCACGACGTTAAAGGCGTGAAGCACCTGGTCCAGCATCTGTCTGTGCTGACCCGTTACACAAACTATAGTTTCAATAGTCTTTCTTTTCTTTAATTCCAGTACAAGCGGACACATCTTAATTGCTTCCGGACGTGTACCGAAGACAAGCATTACTTTCTTCATTATTTCTCCTTTGAAAGTCAGGCGCCTGCGTTTACTTCATTCGGCTCCTTGAAGGTGGGAACAAGTCTGTGGATAAAGCCTCTTATATCGGCATTGTCGTCGGACATTACCTCTTCAAGCTCTGCAAGAGAGGAAAGAAGCTCTTCTTCGTCGAGAACTATGGGCTTTCCTATATGGATAAGCTCGTTATCGGTGGTTTTAAGACCTTCCTCGTCCATAAGAAGCTCCTCGTAAAGCTTCTCGCCGGGTCTGAGTCCCGTGAACTTGATATCAATATCCGCGTAAGGCTCAAAGCCCGAAAGTCTTATCATATTTTCCGCAAGGTCGAGAATCTTTACGGGGTCACCCATATCGAGAACGAATATCTCGCCACCCTCGGCATTTGCACCCGCCTGAAGAACCAGAGAGGCTGCTTCGGGAATGGTCATGAAATATCTGATAATATCGGGATGCGTTACGGTTACGGGGCCTCCCTTTTCAATCTGCTTTTCAAAGAGAGGGATAACGCTTCCGTTAGAGCCGAGAACGTTTCCGAATCTTACCGCCACGTACTCGGTATTGCTTCTGTTATTGTAGGTCTGCACTATCATTTCGCAGATACGCTTGGTTGCACCCATAACGTTGGTGGGGTTTACCGCCTTGTCGGTAGAAATGAGAACGAAGCGGTGTACTCCGTACTTATCAGCGGCGCGCACTGTATTGAGAGTACCGAAAACGTTGTTCTTTACTGCCTCGTTGGGACTGTCCTCCATAAGAGGCACGTGCTTATGTGCCGCCGCGTGATAAACAATCTCGGGACGGTATTTATCAAACACGCTGTCAAGTCTCTTTTTATCTCTTACCGAGCCGATAAGACATACAAGGTCAAGGTCGGGGAAATTCCTCTTAAGCTCGTTTTGTATATCGTATGCATTGTTCTCATAAATGTCAAAAATTATGAGCTTTTTCGGTGAATGACTTGCTATCTGTCGGCAAAGCTCACTTCCGATGGAGCCGCCGCCACCGGTTACCATAACGGTTTTGTTTTCAACGTAGGAAAGAACTCTTCCATCGTTTATCTTTACAGTCTGTCTGCCCAGAAGGTCAGCAATCTCCACTTTTCTCATCTTGAGACCGAAGGACGAAATATTCATCATTTCATCAATGCCGGGCACAACTCTTGTGTCACAGCCTGTCTGTGAGCAGATTTTAAGAATTTCTCTTTTGTCCTTTGCGGAAATAGAGGGAATGGCAAGGAATATGCTCTTTATCTTGTGCTGACGAACAAGCTTTTCAATATCGTTTCTGCCGCCTGCAATGGGCACGCCTCTTACCGAAAGTCCGTGAAGGCCCTTGTTATCATCGACAATAACAACGGGCAAACAGCCTGTGAAAGAAGCAGAAGTGAAAATCTCGCGGAGAAGAATCTCTGCGGCACCGCCGCCTCCTACTATCATAGTGTTACCGTAATTTGAAACTTCACCCTTTGCCTCTATGCTCTCTCTTTTTTCTTTTTTGTTGTTTTTAACAGAAATGTGTC
Organism: Eubacteriales bacterium; assembly: GCA_045594565.1. Lineage (GTDB taxonomy): Bacteria > Bacillota > Clostridia > Oscillospirales > SIG627 > RGIG6353. Next base: position 5,005 of record JAZNYT010000069.1, on the reverse strand, counting down.
TTAAAAACATTCTGACAGTAACGGATGCAACCGAGGTGAGAAGCATTGCGGAAATCCATTCAATAGCGGTAAAAATAAATTCTCCGCCGATAACAGAGGTCGCCAACACCGAAAAGGCAAACGCCGTGTATTGTGCTATTACAAGCTTTACTATATCTCTTACTCCCGCATAGCGCCATATAACTCGATGCGAGCCGTTGACGTAAGCGAAAAGCGGAAAGGTAAAAAAGCTTATTGCCGTAAAAATAAGAGCGGATTTCGGCAAAAAGAAAACACTTCCCCCTCTTGATAAAATAACAGAAAAGAGAAGTGATAGGTTTGCAAGTAATACGTCTGTAACGAGCAGTATAAGCTTTTGGGCATAGGTTACTTTAAGAAATACGTTCATAAAAGCTCCTAAAAAAATATATATTTTCGCACCAAGGTGCTACAATTATCTTACATATATTTACATAATACCACCCATTTAGCCGTTTGTCAAGGGAAAATCGAACATCCGTTCACTTTATTGATAGAGCTTTGCAAGTCCTCCCTCGGCAGTTTCGCGGTATATCTTTGACATATCCTTTCCCGTTTCGTACATAGTCTGAATTACAAGGTCGAAGGATATTTTTCTGGTATCGCTGAGGAAATTCGCAAGATTTACCGCCTGAATGCTTCTCATAGCGCCCACCGCATTACGCTCAATACAGGGAATTTGCACAAGTCCGCGGATAGGGTCACAGGTAAGTCCAAGATGATGCTCCATTGCCACCTCTGCGGCATATTCTATCTGCTCGATATCCATATCGAAAAGCTCGGCAAGTGCCGCCGCTCCCATAGAGCAGGCTGAGCCTATTTCCGCCTGACATCCGCATTCGGCGCCCGAAATTGAAGCGTTTGTCTTTATAAGATTGCCGAAAAGTGCGGCTGTTGCAAGGGCACGGCATATTTCTCTGTCCGAAAATCCGCGCTTTTCTTGTTGATAACGTAAAACCGCAGGCAAAACACCCGATGCACCGCAGGTAGGCGCAGTCACCACAATGCCTCCCGCTGCATTCTCCTCGCTTACCGCATAAGCAAAGGAACAGACCATTCTGTTTTCTTTGGTTTCGGAGGTCTCGTCCATATGCTTTCTTTCCTTCAGGGTCTTCGCCTTTCTCTTCACCTCAAGACCGCCGGGCAGAATTCCCTCGGCAGAAAGTCCTCTGTCGATGCTGTCCTTCATAGTTTCCCAAACGGTTGCGAGGAAGGACCATATTTCCTTTCCTTCTACCTCCTCGATGTAGTCGGGAATCCTCTTTTTCGTTTCCTTAAGGTATGCCATAATTTCCCCGAAGGTAGAATGAGGGTATATAGCTTTTTCGAAAGCCTGTTCCTCTCCCTCCGCCTCGATAGCGCCCCCACCGGTACTGTAGATTCTTTTCATGCCAAGCTCTTTTTCTCCAAGATAGGCTTGAAAATCCATAGTGTTGGGATGCTTTATATCGGTGGTCATATAGTCGAGAATTATTTCACTCTTTTTATCTCCAAATGCTTTTTTAAGGGCGGTTTCCGTACCGTGACCGTAGCCCGTTCTTGCAAGAGAGCCATAGAGCACTACCTTGAAAAAATCAGCTTCGGGATACATAGACATAACAATAGATGCCGCGCGTGAGGGTGCTATAGTGTGAGAGCTTGAAGGGCCGGGTCCAATGCGATAAAGGGAACGAATACTCGCCATTCCATTCTTTTTTTCTTCTTCAAAACCGCGCTTTTCTCCCGAAATAAGCTCATCAAGAGGTATCTTGAATATTCCCGAAAGGGTGACACACGCCTCAAGACTGGGGCGGGACAGTCCGCACTCCCATTTCGATACCGCTCTGTCGCTCACTCCAACGAGAGCGCCAAGCTCCTTCTGACTGAATCTAGCCTCACGGCGAAGCTTTATAAGTTTATCTGCTAAGCTGCTCATATTTATACCTGTCCTTGTTTTTTTGGAAATTATAACACTTTTACCCTCTACCTTAAAGGCAAAAGAAAATTTTTTATTCAACCACAGGTTGAGTATAGCACAAATTTCTTAAAAAAACAATATTTGTGTTGCTTTTTTAAAAGATTTTGGATAAAATATAGTTAAAGAAAAATAAGGAGTTAAGAAATGAAAAAATTACTTATTGCGGCATTTATTGTTCTTGCACTCGTTCTCGTATCCTGTGGTGAAAACGAAGAAAAAACAGAGAAGCTTCAGGAAAGCTCAATAAATATGTCAACAACCGAAACGGCGGTTATGGGTCTTTTAGACGATACAATCCTCTATTCGGAGAATAGCGACAATAAGCTTGACCGTGACTATTTTGAATATTATTTCGGAAACGGCGACCTTCTCAACGGCATTACAGATTATTTCTTCTACACCTCGGCTACCACCTCTGTTTCAGAAGCAGGAGCATTCAAGGTAAAGGACAGCGACACAGCAAAGGCTCTCCTTGATGCCTTTGATACAAGACGTGATAACCTCAAGGCTATTTACGAAAACTATTCTCCCGAGGACGTTGGCGTTGCAGAAAAAATGATAAAAGGACAAAACGGCGACGTGGTTTATTTCGCCATGACTAAAAACGAAGATAATCTGAAGACTATAAAAGATATTTTCAGCGGTGTTCTACACCTTGACGTTATAGACGAAAAATGACAGATATAAAAAACACACCGGTGTCAAGTTTGTCCGGTGTTGGCCCGAAGACAGCAGAAGCACTTGAAAAGGCAGGTATTTACACCTGCCTTGACCTTCTTCGTCTTTACCCCAGAACCTATGAGGACAGAACACCGAGATATATGGTGGAGGATGCTCCTCTCGATTCAAAAAACGCTTTTATTATGAGGGTAGTGACCTCTCCAAGTGTTGGATACACTCCTACGGGAAAGCGTATAGTACGCTTTTCGGCAAGGCAGAGAGAAGGCTCTCCAACTGTACATATAGCGTTTTTCAATCAGCCTTATCTCGTCAACACCTTTCACAAGGGGGCGGACTACCGCTTTTACGGAAAGCTTGTAAAAAGCCCCTCGGGATATTATATGTTCTCCCCTTCCCACGAAAGCGTGGACGCTCTCGAAAGAGATACGGTTCCCATTTACTCCCCTGTAGGAAGTCTTTCTTCGGGAAAAATTGCAAAGCTTATAGCAAAGCTTCTTTCAACCCTGTCACCTTATGATATAGAAGAAACTCTTCCCGAAAGTGTCCTTCGTGAAGCGATGCTTATGCCGCTGGGAAAGGCACTTTTCGAGATACACCTTTGCACCGAAAAGGGGCTTGTGGAAATGGCAAAGAAAAGGCTTATATTCGAGGAGCTTTTCGACTTTGCCCTTGCCTCTGAGAAGCTGAAAAGACGTGAGGATACAGAGATAGTTAAGCCTTTTGAAAGGGTGGATATGTCACCCTTCTTTAAGGCTCTCGGCTTCACTCCAACCTCGGCACAGAAAAAGGCAATTCTCGAAATAGAAAACGACCTTACAAAAAAGGAAGAAAAGCACCGCGCCATGAGGCGTCTTTTACAGGGTGACGTTGGCTCGGGAAAGACGGCGGTTGCGGCGGCTGCCTGCTTTATAGCATTGAAAAACGGTGCAAAGGCTTATATTATGGCGCCCACCGAAATACTTGCGGTACAGCATCACGAAACACTGTCTCACCTTTTTGAAAAGCTTGGCTTTGATGTAATTCTCCTTACAGGCTCAACAAAGGCTGCAGAAAGACGCAAAATAAGAGAAAGGCTTGTTTCCACCGCCCCTCTTATACTGGTAGGAACACACGCTCTTTTTGAAGAAGAGACTGTTCCTTACAGACTCGGTCTTGTAATTACAGACGAGCAGCACCGCTTCGGTGTAAAGCAGAGGGAAAAGCTTCTCTCGAAGGCGGAAATCAAGAATAATCTTGCAATGTCCGCTACCCCTATACCGAGAACACTCGCTATGTTCCTATATGCAGGACTTGACGTGTCCATCCTCGACGAGCTCCCTCCCGGAAGACAGGAGATATCCTCTCTCCTCATTCCTCCTTCAAAGAAAGAAAGAATGTACGGATTTATAGAAAATGAGCTCGAATCGGGACATCAGGCATATATTATATGTCCTCTCGTAGAGGACAGTGAGGACGAGGCTCTCGAAAACGAATTTTCCGGGGGAAGTGGTTCCACGCTTCTATCGGCAACCGCTCTTGAAAAGGAGCTTGAAAAGAGGTTCGCTCCCCACAGAGTAGCCCTTCTTCACGGAAAAATGAAGCCGAGCGTTAAAAATGAGGTTATGTCAGACTTCGCAAGGGGCGACGTGAAGGTACTTGTTTCCACAACCGTCGTTGAGGTTGGAGTAAACGTGCCCAACGCCACGATAATGGTAATAGAAAACGCAGACCGCTTCGGCCTTGCACAGCTTCATCAGCTGAGAGGCAGAATAGGCAGAGGAAGCGCAAAATCATGGTGCATCTTCATTACGGCATCTAAGAGCAAAGCGGCGCTCTCACGCCTTGAATTTATCACCAAATGCTCCGACGGCTTCAAGATTGCCGAGTACGACCTTGAGGAAAGGGGCCCCGGTGACTTCTTCGGCTCCCGTCAGCACGGTGAGCTTGCCCTTCCCGTTACGGCGGGGTTGGGAGACACAGGCCTTTTGAAACTGGCGCTTGACTGTGCACGTAAATATTTTGAAGAAATAAAAGAAGGAAAAAACATATGAAAATCACAGTTAGCGGCAACGAAGAGCTTGCAGCTCTTATAAAAGAAGCAATTACTGAGACCACCGCCGAATACGGCGAGGGCGGTATTTCCGTTGAAATAATTGAAGGAAAAGACGGTCTCAAAATAGAGTCGGACGGCAAAAATGCAAAGCTTTACTATTCAGACAAGCCTTCACTTTTCCGCGGAATAGGCACACTTATTGCAAAGGAAGGGGAAAGCATTCAGGTTTCGGAGAAGCTTCGTTGGGGCAGACTCGGTAATATGGTAGACTGCTCCAGAAACGCCGTAATTACCCTCGACACCTTCAAAAAGCTTGT
>JAZNYT010000068.1:0-17326 GCA_045594565.1 Eubacteriales bacterium | reverse complement strand
TATAATAGTAATATTATATATAATATATTTAAAATCGATTAGATTATCGCATATTTATTTTTTATATATTATCAGTCGAAAAAATATAATAAAAATAATACATTTTATTTGGTTTATGGCGTGGGTGGTAGATACAACACTATTCACGAGTCATAAACCTTTTTGTATATTAATTATTTTTCGTTTTAGATATATAATAAACTTAAACTTAATATATGTACTAGGATAACTCGGATGCCTACACGCACCAATATAACTTGGAAGCACACATGTACCAGGATGGCTTACACGATTGCTTCTTATGAGCGATTGCATCTTAAGGGAACTACCTGTCCCAAAATACTTTGCGATATTGCTTCTTGGGCGGGTTTTCCTCTTGCATATACTTTACGCTATTGCATCTTAAAAAAAATGGGAGGCTGATTAAATTGAAAAAAAGAATAATCACATCAGGTATATTTCTTAATGTAAGAAATATACTTAATCAATATAAAAAATATAAATTTAGATTTGGAGGTGAAAACGTATGAAAAAGAAAGTTAGCTTTTTGCTGTTCGGTTTGTCCATTATTATGTGTTTACTATGCTTGAGTAATATTAGTGTTTATGCTGCTGATGGTGGAGGTAATGCCACACAAGGCAGCGGAACCTATGACATAACTAAATATAAAGCTTGGTTATATAATGATTCTAAAAGATATGAGGGAAAAGGATATCATTATACAGTAGAAGAATATAACAATATAGACAGATTATGTAGTACATCGAAGAAGAGTACAGTGACTTCTGGCATGAGTGATAGTGGAAGTATGGACTCTAAAAATGTTTGTGATGATAACGACCCTACTATAAACATTTATCCTGTTTGGAAAATTGTATATGGTTTTGCTCCAACTACACATCCAAATGATGCAAACAGAAAGTCTGCATTGAATAAATATGATACTTATTTATTCAATGATAGTGAGAGTGAATATATTTATCATAAATATTACACACAAAAAGAAAGAAATAATGCAATAGAAGAAAATGGAAGTTTTAGTGCAACTGTAAAGAATAGTAATCCTAAAACTATTGGATATACTATGATTTATTTACATAGAAGTTCTAAAGGTTTTGACATTTATAGAAATTATAGAAACTTAGAATTCTATACTCCGCTTCCTAATGGTGGAAAAAGTGAAAATGTTACATATGAAAGTGATGCTTATTTCTTAACAAATAATAACGGTGCGTTTTCTGCTCCTAACACTCAATTAGCATATTCTACTGTTCCTCATGTTCTTGGTACAGAAGGAACTAAGGATATGGTAATTGCAATTATGGATGAAGGTAGTGGTGCACCTGTTCCTGTACTTGCAAGTAATAATTATACTGGATTTTCACATATTAAAACAAATCTTGGCAAGACGGCAAAAGATGAAAAAGAATTAAGAGAACAATTAAAAGCAATGTTCCCATATAATGGTGCAACTACATATGGTGCAAATGGATATAAGTCATTGGCAGATGTAAAAGGTAGTGCGGGAACAAATGGAGATAACTCTTATGTTTATCATGGATTTACAATTAAAACTCCAAAAGGTGTTTATGTAATAGATAATGCTACTGATTTACAAAATGCAATAATTGATATGGGTGGACCTCAATTTGTTGGCTCTGTTGAAATTGCGCTAAATGAAGCAATAACTGTTAGAAACTCTACATATGCATTCATGTATTCTTTGGGTAATAACTCATTCCACAAAACAGATGCAGATATGAGTGAAGGTAGTAACAGTAACCCAGAAACAAAATTCGGAATGTATAAACTAACACCTAGAAAATCCCCAATATATATTAATGGTAGTGATGCTGCTACATTAGACTACAATAAAGTCGGTGCTTATGCTATTTGGGAATTTGGAGAGGGAACCGATGCTTCAGTATATGAAAAAGACGGCAGCAGCGTACAAAGATTAAATAGAAACTTCAAACACAGTTTAACAAACATGATTCGTGGTGGATGTTATCTTAATTATGAGGGAACTGGTTGTACAAGAGCTGTAATATACAACTATTATAACGATACACAGTTAAAATATATTGAATTGATTGATAAAGATACAAATGAAACTTATTTCTATCCTGCATATGAAATAATTCCTAAGAATTTAACTGCAAAAGGACTTGAACCAAATAATGGGTTTAGTACTTTCTATTATTCTGGAGCAGGATTAGAGGCTTACTCTGTGGATAAGAATGCTTGGGGTGTATGGAGACAGACTGGTTATAACACTCTTAATGAAGAATATGGTTCTGCATTCCCTTCTGATACCACTGCATTCCCAACAGTAACAAATTACGTTGGTGTTGATATGTCAAACCATAGAAATATAGTTGGGCCTACAGATGAAAAAGGAAAAAGTACTCATATAATTTGTAGATATCCTTGGAATGATGGAGGATATTGGTACAGTGCTCCATCTGAACCAAACCTTGCTTATGTTTATTCATTCTTAGGGTTAAGGGATGGTGTAGGAAATGCTAATACTTCTAAATATGTAGACAACTTCAAGGATGGAAGGGTTGGCGTCGAATTTAATAGAGATAATGTATATAGTAGATATAACGAAATGACAGAGGTGTTCTATACAGCTATTAGAAGTTATCCTGAGTTGATTCTTAGAGTTTTAGAATTAGGAATATATGTATCTGGTAGTGGCAATGACTCAACTGTATATGGTACTAACTTTGTTTATGCTGCAGGGGATACTCCAAATCATTTAGGAAATAATTATAATCAGTGTGGTTCGACTAATAGCAATAGAGCTTTCTGGTATGGTTATGCCAACGATGAAGATGTTGCAACTTTTAAAGATTTGGAATCTGGAAATGGTATTATTGACCAGGCATTATTAACCAAAATATCTCAACAAGTTTGTAGAAATCTTGGATTAGACTGTGAAGATAAGCCATTCCTGGTTAAAAGTAATGACTCCCAGTATGGTGGAAAGAAAATATTAGCTATTAGAGAATCTCTTAAGAGCAACTCTATAAAAAATAGCAACTTTTCTACATCAGAAGCTGGTCAAAAATTCATGAATACTTATTATGCTATTGTTGAAGCATTAAAAACACCAGATGAAAATAGCAAAAATCAGCTTACATACGGAGAATATTTAGCTTATATTTTCTATAATTATTACGGATTAACATCATTCCCTGATGAATACTCTTCTGGTATTTTATTTAGTACTAGAAGACAGGGTGGTTGGTATTCTTATGATGACGTCTTAACTCCTGATAACAGTAACATCATACTTTTAAACGAGGAAAACAGATTAGGAAATAACATCACTGGTACAGTTGATGGAAATAACAAGCCTACTGGAACCTCTTTACAGGGTGTTTATGATATTGGTATGGGAGATAAATTTGGGCCTGAATTATATATGATTAATACTGATGGTCAAATTTATACAGAAACTGTTCCTGAAGAACAAATGACTTGTCCTACTGGATATACAAAAGAAGGTAATTTGTGTAAGAGAACTTACACATCTCCTATTAATACAGCATGTAGAGATGGATACGTTTGGGATTCGACAAGATTATTATGTGTGGAAGCTGTTTCTGGTGTAGCAACTTGTCCTGATGGATATCAATTGGCAGGTTCTATGTGCGTTTCTTATGAAGCAACGGATACTTTCTATTTTGGATAATAAATCCACTCGCAATTATTAATATTCAGTTGATTTTGAAAAACAGTAAGCTGGTATTCATAATAGGAAGTAGCCTCTTGCATATGTCTTACGCTATTGCTTCTTTTGATTACTGATATACAAGAAAGAACCCATCCCTCCGGGGATGGGTTCTTAGTTTTTCGGGCAGGAAAAGGAAGGTGAAATGTTTAGGCTACCATCTTTTATTCTTTCCAGTGAGGTTCCAGCCATTTGTATTACGCCCTTTCGGGCGGTATACTATATAATACAAAAAGCAGGTCTTGATAATAACAAAAAGTTGTTTGAGACTTACAATAAATTTGATGGGTCAACGTTTGAGAAAATATATCTCGACGTGTCGTACCACTTAAACGTAATAGCACTTCGAACATCATCTTCCGTCAAAAATTCTGGAAACTGTGCAAGTGCTTTACAAACTCTGTTTTCAAAATTTGAATTTGAAGAATTATGGGAATGTATTGTAAATATAGCTAAAGCGTTGTTTTGTAAAGTGTCTTCTATTATTCGTTTAGCTTCGATTATGTAATTGGTAAACTGACTCACAGTCCACGTTCTCGCAAAATACACATCGACAAGTCCTATAAGTTGTTCGTTTCCGTATTCATTTTTTCTGACAACAACATTAGAAAGGTAGATGTTTTTTTGGGACAAGGTAAATAGGTCGGGTTCTTTCGATAATTCTAATTTATTACCAAAAGCATAATTATATCCAAACTGTCGGCGTGTTCCCATTCTTTTCATTTGATAGAGAATACCATCTGTGCTGTACCCACGATTGCAAAATGCCTCATATAAGCGGTTTAATTGTCTTAGATGTGCCTCTCCTGTTGGTAAATAATACTGCATTGACGATTTTTCCATCAGCTGACGGACAGCCTGAGCAGGATTTTCTTTTGCATAATACCCTTGTGTAAGGTAATTTTCAAACACAAGAGCAGACAATTTTATTCGTATTGCATTTATTTCCGCAGGGTGACTTATTCCAAAGTGGTTCAGTGTACATATTGTTACTTCTAAAACGTTGTTGGCTGTAATTCGTCTTTTTCTGAGTATTCGAGCTTCAACAAGGTCTTCTACGAGAATTGTGTTTGTGTGTGTATCACTCTTGTTATTGTTAAGCAGTCTGCACATCTGACTTTGTACGATACATCCGCCTGCTCTTACAATACACCATAGCAAATCCTCATACTTGTCAAAGAAGTAATTCTGTATGACTTTCTCCTTTTCACTTAACATCATAAGGCACACCCCCTTTAGTGACGGACAAAATCAAGACTTGCACCAAGTATTTCAGCCGCCGCTTCTTTAGCAACAATTTGTTCTGTACCATAGTTGCTGTTAATTATCTCCACACAAATTATTTCTCCGTTTTCGCCTCGATAAGCACCATCTGGCAAGCTGATTTCTCCACGTTCAAGTCGTGCAAGTGTTTCAAATCGTCTATCGGGTGGTAACTGTTCAATAAGCCTCATTAATTCTTCTCTTAGGTCACGTTCATTTACCCAGCTTTCGTGATGACGGACAATTTCATCCGCAAGTCTTACGTTATGCTTTACAGCGGTTGCTGATTGATAGAAATTACTGCTTCCTTGATAGTGCTGTTTATAAAAGGAACGCCCTTTAGGTGTCAGCTCATAGGCAGTCTTTTGTCTGCCTTTCTCAATATAATGAAGCTTCTTGATTATTCCTTGCTGTTGATAATTGCGAAGTCTGTTGTTGCTGACAATCGAAAGGGCAGTTTCCCTTGAAATGTGTTGGCTGGATTTTAAGACAGTCAGAAACATTTCGTCCTTATGATTTAATTGTACTATGTAATTTTGTTTTCGCATAGCAGAAAACCTCCTTTTTCAAATTTACCGCTTTCCGCAGAAAGCGGTTTAAGGCTCCTGCCAGACCGAACAGCCAGCAAAGGCAACAAACGATTGGTACAATCGTGGTAGTCGAAGACTATGTTCCCGAAGCCGAAGCAAAGCGAAGTCTGCACTGATAATAGGGCAGATGTGCTGTGAGGTCTGGCAGATTATTTAAGAATATGTTTTTCTTCTCTTGTATTTAAATATTAGTATTGATATGTGTTTCTTAAAACAAAAAATGGTCTAATAACCAAAAAATCTCCTATGAAGCAACATCTGTTGCCATCATAGGAGATACTATGTTAAGTTGATTCAAATAAAATTTGCACCAAATTTGCACCAAAACGAATTTCAAGACAAAAAGAAAACCTCGAAAACGCTGTGTTTTCGAGGTTTTTTGTGAGTAGCCAATAGGCTGTAATTATCTCTTTGAGAACTGAGGAGCACGACGTGCGGCTTTGAGACCGTACTTCTTTCTTTCCTTCATTCTGGGGTCACGAGTGAGGGGTCCTGCCTTCTTAAGAAGTGTATGATACTCTTCACTGTTTGCCTTGTCAAGAGCTCTTGCTATACCGTGACGGATAGCGCCTGCCTGACCTGATACACCGCCACCCTTAACTGTACATACAACATCGAACTTACCTGCTGTTGCTGTTACTGTGAAGGGCTGGTTTACAACGAGCTTGAGAGTGTCAAGTCCGAAGTATTCGTCCATTGTTCTGTTATTGATCTTAACGTCGCCTGTACCGGGATAAAGACGAACTCTTGCAACAGATTTCTTTCTTCTGCCTGTACCGTAGAAGTAAGGCTTTGCACTTGTATAATTCATTCTTCCGTCCTCCCCTATTACTTAACAGTTACTTCAACAGGCTGCTGTGCTGCCTGCTTGTGCTCTGCACCTGCATATACCTTAAGACGAGTAAGGCTCTTTGTACCGATTACTGTCTTGGGAAGCATTCCCTTAACTGCAAGTGTGATAGCCATCTCGGGCTTTGTAGCAAGAAGAGTTTTGTAATCGATCTCCTTAAGTCCGCCGATGTAACCTGTGTGATACTTATAAGTTTTCTGTGTGAGCTTGTTGCCTGAAAGCTTTACCTTTGCTGCGTTGATAACGATAACGAATTCACCGCAATCAACGTGAGGAGTAAATTCAGGTCTGTGCTTGCCGCGAAGTATATCTGCAGCCATAACCGCTACCTTACCGAGGGTCTTGCCTTCAGCGTCGATAACGTACCACTTACGCTCAACTGTTTCTGCTTTTGCCATAAATGTTGACATAGCTTGTTCCTCCATAATTTGTTTTTATTTACTTGTATATTATAACGGCGGTTTCGCTATTTGTCAACACATTTTTTAAAAGTTTTTAATTTATTTTATGCTATCTCGTTTTTTCTCTTTTTTTCTCATTTTTCCTCGTTTTTGCTAACTCGAAAAATTATGTTTTTTTGTTGACAACCGGGCGTCTTATGGTATAATTCTCATACGAGGTAACGATTATGGATATAAAGCTTATACTCAGCTACACAAGGCGTGCGGTTGACAGTTACAATATGATTGAAGAGGGCGACAGAATAGCAGTTGGAATTTCAGGGGGGAAAGACTCGCTAACGCTTCTTTGTGCCCTGGCACACCTTAAGAAATTTTACCCCAAGAATTTTGAAATCATTGCAGTGTCCATAGATATGGGCTTTGAAGGCACCGACTATTCCGGCGTTGAGGCACTATGCCAAGAGCTTGGAGTAGAATTTAAAATAATAAAAACACAGATATATGAAATCATATTCAACGTAAGGAAAGAGGAGAGTCCCTGCTCTCTTTGTTCAAGAATGAGACGAGGCGCACTCAATGATGCGGCAGATGAGCTTCATTGCAATAAAGTAGCACTCGGGCATCATATGGATGACGTTATAGAGACCTATATGCTCAATCTTTTCTATGCAGGAAAGGTTGGTACCTTCTCCCCTGTGACCTACCTTGACCGTTCGGGGATAACCTGCATCAGACCCCTCATTTACGTACCCGAAAAGGACATACGATACTTTGCGTCAAAGCACGAGCTTCCCACGTTTAAAAACAAATGTCCTGCCGACGGAAATACCGAGCGTGAGAATATGAAGAAAAGGCTTACTGACCTTCAGCGAGAGATACCCGATATAAAAAACAAAATTTTCGGTGCGATACAAAGAGCCGAAATCAGCGGATTTCATCCATTAAAAAAGTGAATTAAAAGTATTTTTTTGCATATACTGACAGCAGTATGATTTTTGGGAGGCTGTCATGGAAACGAAAAAGTGCAAAAAAAACTACAAGAAAATAACTGAGCGTTTTTGTCCAAATATTAATGCAAATGCGATAATAGTAAAAACAGTTGATACAAACGGAGAAGCAACATCCTGTCTTTCCTCCTGCAACAACTGCAAAGAATGTGAGCATTACAAAAAATAAGGAAAGGAGCTATCCTTTCCTTATTTTTGTATCTTTTTTAAAGCTTTATAGTAGTAGACTTATATGCAGCTTCAATCAAAAGCTGTGCGGCAAGACCTTCCTTAGCACCTACGGGTACTTCGGTGTCCTTGATTATAGCATCAGCAAAAGCAGAAGTTTCGGCGGTGTACATATTAACGTGCTCGCCCTCAAATTCTAGAGTCTTTTCAGGCTCACCAACCATCTTTATATATGCTCTTGCATCAAATCCTGTCTGAGAAAGTGTATCATTTCCATAAATCGTGCCTTTCTTACCGGTGATTTCAAATCTATTAGGCTCAGCATTGGTTGAATAGCTTGACGAAACGTACATAACCGCACCATTATTCATCTTTGCAAGGAGATGGCTTGTATCCTCTACCGAATAATTATAGAACTGGTTTCCGGTAATGGCAACCACCTCGACAGGTTCAAGCCCTGACATAAATCTAAGAATGTCGATAGCGTGAGTGCCTACGTCCATAAAACCTCCGCCTCCTGCAAGCTTTATATCCTGGCGCCAAACGTTAAGTTCGGGATATTCAAAAGAAAACTGTGCCTTAAGACTTACAAGTTCTCCGAGAATACCTGATTCAACAATTTCCTTCACCTTTTGGTGATATCTGTGAAATCTTGCCATAAAGGCTGTTCCGAATTTAACGTTATTCTCTTCACAAGCACGCATCATCTCTTTTATTTCATCAGAATTTATACCGAGCGGTTTTTCGCAAAGAACATGCTTTTTAGCTTTAGCAGAAGCTATTACCTGCTCCTTGTGGCAAAAAAGAGGAGAAGCGATATATACTGCGTCCACCTCGTCGAGTGCAAGAAGCTCGTCAACCGACGTGAGAGCGTATTTTGCCTTTGCTTCTGTTTTCACTTCTTCGGCGATTTCTGCTTTTACGTCCTGTACGGCAACAATTTCGCAATTTTCTGCCATAAGCATTCCCGGAATAGTTCTTTTTCTTGCGATTCCTCCGCAACCGATTATTCCCCATTTAATTTTATTCATATCATACCTCAATTTTTTTTATTATATTTTACCATAAGAAAATTTTAAGTCAATATTTTTTTATTTTTTCTTAAATACAATAAATTTTCCACAAAGGTAGTTAAGGAGTATTATCATAGGCGTGACGACTATCTTGGACAGAAGTCCATCTGTGCCAAGCAACCTTTCGTTGACTCCGAGATATACAACCAACGGCACTGCTACCCATTCCACTACACCTATAGCAAGTCTCGTTGAAAAGAATTTCGTTATCTCGGGGAGGACAATAACGGGCTTCCAGCTCTTGCTTTCAAACACTCTTATTTTGTTTGCTACAAAGGAAAAGGTTACTGCAGTTATCCAGGAAAGGATATTTGAAACGGTTACAGATAAGCCTGTTTTTTCATAAAGAGTATAGGATGACCAACTAACAAAAGTTGTCATCATTGCCCAGAAAATGTAGCTCACTACTTCTTTATACCTTCTCATATCTCACCTACATAGTCCTTAATATTGAATTTTGAGAGTCTTATATGCTTTCGGTCAACGGTATAAGAAATATACATATCCTCACCGTATATTCTTACAAATGGATAAAAGCAGCTTGATTTCATATCAACAACGGCAACTGCCTCGACCTTACTGATGTCATTTACGTCCACAAGAGTTATACCGAATCCCTCTCTGTTTTTAGGAGAATGGATGAGATAAAGCTTTTTGTTATAGAGCACAAAATCCGCTCTTGAGGAGGAATCTGCAATAAGGGTTGGCGTTGTCCAACTTTCAGCTTCCAAGTCATAAACGGTAAGGAAGCCTTGACCGCTTTCCTGCTGACGTACAAAGTAGTAAACCTTATCTTCAAGAACATAAGTTGCATTTTCCCATACAGAAAGGTTTATAAAATCGGGTGCAGACACATATTCCCACGTAATAAAATCGCGGCTTTTTATAATGCAGTTGAAGTTACCCGAATATGCGCCCGTATAGTACCACGTCTCACCGTTTTCTGTCCTTGAGGAAAGCTTCTGCATAATACCGATATCGCTCCACATAGACTTGAAGGCTATGCCGTTCGAGGACAGTGCCGACTTCATACCCGTTATAGAAAAGTCGTTCACTATCTCTCCCACCTTAAAGCGATTTGCCTTTATGTCGGAAAGCTTTTTTGTTTTTATATTAAAGGTTCTGAAAAATCTATAGTAATTTCCTTCGGGAGATGCGGTCCAAAGTATATATATTTCGTCACCTCCGCCATACATAAGTATAGTATCGTAAACGCAGGTAATCTTTACTCCGTCAAGCACATCTCCCGCCTTTTGTATCTCTACAATAGTCATATCGTTCACGTTATCAACAGGACAAAAGGCAAGGCGCGCCGACTGATGACTTGGAGTTTCCTCTGCAAAGCCTGTACTTGCATAATATGTCATATAAATAATGCCGTCTATTATTATAAAGGTTGAGACGTGTACCATAAGGTCAGGGTCACTTTCGCCGTGAAGCTTACAATACTCCTCGCTTCTTTCAAAATCTGCAATATGATTATTCTTTATTTCTTCAGCAATTTTTTCGCCTAAAGCCACCGCTTGCTTATCATCTGTGGGACGAAGAAAAGTGGTATAGCTTTTTATAGGCTCTGAAGAGATAATTCTCTCTTCGTTATTTGTTTTTATATCCGGTGTATATACACTCATATTTTTCACCTCGCACTTGAATTATAAGACAAAAAATGCTATAATACAAGTCAAAGACCGCATATTTTCAGACAATAATTGCACAGAGGAGAATTTCATGGAGTTTTTTCACGAATATCACGGAGATACTGAAATTAAAAGAAACAATAGAATACTCTTTAAACCTCACCTGCACTATGAGATTGAAATAATAATAATGTTCAGCGGTCATACAACCGCCACTCTCGACGGAGTTGATTTTGAATTACAACAGGGTGATGCTCTGATAGTTTTCCCGAATATAATTCACAGCTACAAAGAGGGAGCAGATATAGACGTTGGAAAAATAATAATCAGTCCCGATAAGATTCCGGAATTCAAGGAAGCATTCAAAAGAGGAGTGCCCGATAATCCCGTTATTAAAAATGCCATATATGAAAGGTCTCTTGCAGAAGAAATAATCGAAGACTACAATAAATCTTCGTCTGCCGTGCAGAAAGGATATCTGTTGTTATTAGTAGGAAAGCTTCTTGAAGGCAGTAAAATATCGGAAAGAAAAAGCAACGATTACGAAACGCTGAATCTTGTCTTAAACTTCTGTCAGAAAAATTTCCGTTCAAAGATTACAGAAAAAAGTGTGGCAAACGCTCTCCATTTAAGCGGAAGCTACCTATCCCATATCTTTTCGGAAAAGGTTGATATAGGCTTCTGCAAATATATAAATACTCTCAGAATCAATGAAGCGTGTAATTTACTTCAGAGCAGTAAAAAAAGCATTACGGAAATTTCAGAGGAATGCGGTTTCGGCAGTATAAGAAGCTTTAACAGAGCTTTTTCGGAGCTTCGCGGAATGACTCCGAGAGAATATAAAAATGCAAAAAAGAAGATTGAGTAAAGCTTGATGTGATGTGACCCCAAAAAGTTAGACTTTTAATAGTGTAGTAGTTTTAAGACTGCTACACTATTTTTATGCAGCCAAGGCGTTAAGCCGGTATTGTACCGGACTCATCCACCCAAGTTTCTCTTTGATTCTTTTCTCGTTGTAATATTTTATGTATTTTTCAATAGCTTCTTTAAGCTCGTCGAAGCTGTAATAGGTTGTTCCGTAATACATCTCTTGTTTCAATATTCCAAAAAAGTTTTCCATCACAGAATTATCATAACAATTACCTTTGCCAGACATACTTTGGAATATTTTGTTTTCTTTAAGAGCAGACGAATATGCACCCATCTGATATGCCCAACCTCTGTCTGAATGAAATGTTCTTCTGTAAGGGCAATCGGATGTTATTTCTATTGCTTGCTTTTGAGCAGATAGTATCCCGATAGCAGAGGGGCTCTGGCTTATGCTGTAACTTAAAACTTCTCCGTTAAACATATCAAGGAAGGAATCTAAATACAATTTCTTAATCACCATTCTGCCCTTATTGTCTATTTCATAATACTTAAATTCAGTGGTATCGGTAGTTATCTTTTGATGCGGTACAGATGTGTTAAAACGTCTGTTGATTCTATTCGGTGCTATTTTACCAACATTACCTTTGTATGAATTGTATCTACGGCTTTTACGAGTAAACGAAGTGACTTGAAATCCTAATTTTTGTATAATTCTTTGAACTTTCTTTTTATTAACAAAAATCTTTCTGTTTTGTAGTTCTCTATATACTCGTCTGTAACCGTAATCCTTATTTTCTGCATGGATTTTGGCGATCTCATCCTCTAAATATTTGTCAGGATTTTCTCTGTCAAACCGCTTTTGCCAGTACATATATGTTGCCTTTGGAAAACCAACTACTGCGAGAATGTCTTTTAATTTGAACTGTCCTCGGAGACTGTGGACGATTCTCGCTGTTTTTTCCGAAGAACTTCCTCCTCTAAACGCAGTCTCCTCAATTCTTTTAAATATGCATTCTCTATTCTTAATTTTAAGTTCTCATCTTCAAGTTCTTTGATATGCTCGGCACTTGTATCCACAGGCTTTTCTTCGTTAGATCGAGAAGGCTTTTTCAATTCTCTTGTGTTCAATGTTTTCTTACGACCTTTCTTTTTAGGTCTCAAAGCATCAGGACCTGCAATTCTGAAATCATTTACCCATCGCGAAATTAAAGATGGGTTATTGATACCTTTCGATAGTGCTAATTCCTGATATGAGACGTCACTTGACAGATACAATTCTACCACAGAAAGTTTAAATTGAAAAGTATAATTATTATTTTGCCTTGAACGCACTAAACCATCTTTCCCAAAAGTGTTGTACGCGTGCACCCAACATTCGATTAAACGTTGAGAAGGTAAATTATATTTTTTAGCAAGATAACCATAACCCCCTTCTCCATTTAAATATCCTTGTACAATCTGCAATTTGAATTCATAACTATATTTTGCCATGAAAAAACCGACCTCCCATTCGTTAGAATTTTGGTCTAACTTTTGGGGGTCGGTTCAGCATCCTCTTATCTTTTTACTGTTAATGTGTATTTTTTTAATTTTTCAATAGGGTGATATGATTCCTTTGAGCGACGAAGTCCCTCTAGTCCCATATCCTCCTCGCGGTTAATGAGTCTTGCGGGATTGTGCCTTGCAAATTCTCTTACGATCATCTGGTAAGCACCCGCCTTGTCACGCCTTGCCTTTTCAACGTGCACGAAAAGCATATCGTCGATAACCTCACCGAAGGCAAAGGAAACAATCTCACCATCGGCACGGACGAGTCCTCCCGAAATGGGAAGATGTTTATACCCCTCTTCCATATAAGTGAGAAGCTTTTCTCTTTCGTAGAGCGCCGTTTCGTCAAATTCCTCGGTGTCCTTGGAAAGCTCACGGTAGAAATCCAGCACCTCTGCTATGTTTCGTGGATTGATTTCCTCGTAGTGCCATTCTGTAACAGATGCGAGAAACTTGTTTATGTGGTTTCTTTCACCCGAATACCTCTTTCCCTGAAAGCTTGACAGATCTTCGTGAAGATATATATAGTCCCACCAACTGTCGTCGGTGCGGATGTCCTCCACGGTAAAGTTCTCCTTGAGCTTTTCAAGGTCGTTTTCTCGAATAAGCGAAAGGGTAAGGGTGTTTTTCCCTTCTTTTTCAAAAAGCTCCTCTACCGCCGTGACTGTATCAGGAGCAAGGGGCGAAAAGCACTCTCCGCAGGTCACTGTGTGACGGAAGACGAGAGAGCTTTCAAGAAAAGCATATTTTGTTTTATAAAAGTCACGCCATAAGAATATTACAAAGGGCGTAAAGTCACATAAAGGAGAGGGGGACTCCCCGATAGCCTTGACTATACGGGGAAACCCCTCTATACTGACGTCTTCGAAAGTGTCAATCATCTTTTGCTGAGTAACTCCTTAATATCGGAAAGAAGAGCCGCTGTTTCCTGCTGAGCCTTTCTTGTAGCCTCAATGTCTGCCTTTTCTGCTGCTGCAGCTTCTGCCGCTGCAGCTTCTGCCGCCGCCTTAGCTGCCGCTTCCTCTTCTGCCTTCTTCTGCTCTGCCGCATACTTTTCTGCGTCAATCTTATGAAGGATTGCTTCCGAACGGTTCTTGAGAGAGGTAATCACCTTAATTACAACAAATATGGTAAGCGCAATGATGATGAAGTCGATAATCTTCTGGATGAAGATACCGTACTGAAGCTCTACAGGTGCTATAGCGGGAACAAGCTCTGTTACTCCATCCTCAGCAAGCTCTGCAGGCACGCCTTCCTTCATTACCCATACAAGCTCCTCGAAGCTCGACTTACCTGTGAGAAGTGAGATGGCAGGTGTGATGATGTTTGCAACAAGAGAGTTTACAATATCCTTGAAAGCTCCGCCTATTACAACACCTATTGCCATATCAATAACGTTGCCACGGGTTATGAATTCTTTGAATTCTGTCCAAAATGATTTTTTTGCCATTTTAGTATACTCCTTTATTTTATTTTTTATTCGCACCGCGAATTGATTTCCTGTATTCTTCCGCCGCCTTTTCGGTCTTGTTGTCACCGAAGCGGTAGTATACCCTGTCCTTTATATCGTCGGGCAGGTATTGCTGGGCTACCCAGTGATTCGGGTAGTCGTGTGGGTATAGATACGCGTCTTTTTTGTCGCCCTCTCCAAAATAGTGGTTGTTTTTAAGGCGGGACGGCATATCCTGTCCCAGTCCCTTTTCCACGTCCGCCATTGCCTCAGCTATCGCCATATATGCACTGTTGGATTTAGGGGCGGTTGCAAGAAGTATCGCCGCCTCGGCAAGGGGAATCCTTGCCTCAGGGAGTCCTATCTGGAGAGCCGAATCCACAAGTGACTTTACTATAACTGCCGCCATCGGATACGCAAGACCTATATCCTCACTTGCAATAACGAGAAGTCTTCTGCACGGAGAGATAAGGTCGCCTCCGTCAAGAAGCTTTGCAAGGTAGAAGAGAGCACCGTTCTCGTCAGAGCCTCGAATGGACTTTTGAAGTGCCGACAGAAGCTCATAATGGCAGTCGCCATCTCTGTCAAAGGACATATAGCTCCTCTGAAGCACTGCCTTTGCCGTATCCTCTAAAATAACGTCGCCCGACATATGAAATGCAAGCTCCAGTGCGTTTATGGAGGATCTGAGGTCACCGCCTCCCGAAACGGAAAGTGCCGTTGCCGCTTCCTCCGAGAGCACCTTGGAGGTAGCGTTTTCTTCATTTAGTACTCTCAGCGCGCGGTCGAGAGCCTTCTTTACCGCTTTGTGTGAAAGAGGCTTGAACTCAAAGACTGTTGAGCGCGAGAGAATCGCCTTGTATATGTAGAAGTAGGGGTTTTCGGTGGTTGAGGCAATGAGCGTTATACGTCCGTCCTCAATAAACTCAAGAAGCGTTTGCTGTTGACGCTTATTGAGATACTGTATCTCGTCGATGAAGAGAAGGATTCCATCTGCTCCGAAAAGAGTACCCGTTTCTTGAAGCACTTCTTTTATGTCCTTTGTTCCCGCAACCGTGGCGTTGAGCTTCTTTATGGTAAGCCCCGCTTTTTTTGCAATGATGTTTGCAACGGTGGTTTTTCCCGTACCGGATGGTCCGTAGAAAATCATATTGGGAATAACAGGGGAGTCCACGATACGCTTGAGCGCACCGTTTTCAGAGAGTATATGCTCCTGCCCCACAACCTCGTCGAGGGTGGTGGGGCGGAGTCTTTCTGCAAGTGGTGTCATTTTTTAATAAAGAGGATGCTCGTGGCAGAGCTTTTCAACTCTTGAACGTATCTCGTCAGCCTTATCAAATTCACGAACGGTCATATAGATAAGCTCGGCAACTTCCTTCATATCCTCGTTTGTAAAGCCACGTGAGGTTACTGCCGCAGTACCGAGTCTTACACCGCTTGTAACAAAGGGACTTTCGGGGTCACCGGGGATGGCGTTCTTGTTAGCGGTGATATAAACCTCGTCGAGTCTCTTTTCAAGCTCCTTACCTGTAATGCCCATATTACGAAGGTCAACAAGCATAAGATGGTTGTCTGTACCGCCAGATACAAGGTTGAAGCCCTTTTTCATCATAGCGTCGGCAAATACCGCACAGTTTGAAACGATGTTCTTCTGATATTCCTTGAAGGAGTCGGAGAGTGCCTCCTTGAAGCAAACTGCCTTTGCCGCAATAACGTGCTCGAGAGGACCGCCCTGCATACCGGGGAATATAGCTTTGTCTATCTGCTTCTTGTATTCCTCGCGACAGAGGATAAGACCGCCTCTGGGACCGCGGAGTGTCTTGTGAGTTGTGGTTGTAACAACGTCGGCGTAGGGCACGGGATTCTCGTGAAGTCCTGCCGCAACAAGACCTGCAATATGTGCCATATCTACCATGAGATATGCGCCGTTTGCGTGGGCAATTTCACCGAAACGCTTGAAATCTATCTTTCTGGGGTAAGCAGATGCACCTGCAACGATAAGCCTCGGCTTGTGTTCTTTTACAAGAGCCTCTACCTTGTCGTAGTCTATCATACCGGTATCCTCTTCAACACCGTAGGAAACGAAGTTGTAGTTGATACCGGAGAAGTTTACGGGGCTTCCATGAGTAAGGTGACCGCCCTGGTCAAGCGCCATACCCATAACTGTATCACCGTGGTTAAGAAATGCCTGATATACGGCTGTATTAGCCTGTGCACCCGAGTGAGGCTGAACGTTTGCATGCTCTGCTCCGAAAAGCTCCTTTGCTCTCTCTATTGCAAGGCTTTCGGAAACGTCAACGCACTCGCATCCGCCGTAGTAACGCTTTCCGGGATAACCCTCTGCATACTTGTTTGTAAGATGGCTTCCCATAGCCGCCATTACAGCTTCGGAAACGATATTTTCACTGGCAATAAGCTCAATATTTCTTCTTTGACGAAGAAGCTCCTTTTCCATAGCATCAGCTATTTCGGGGTCTGTCTGTCTGATAATATCAAGATTTTCTTTAAGCATCTTTTTCTTTTCTCCTGTTAAAAATAATAATCAAAGTAATTATACACTAAAGTGTCGGATTTTTCAATAGTTTTTTTGCCATTGACAGAAATAGATATGTGTAATTGTCAATGATGGGTGACACTTTTTGTAAAAATAAAAAACGATAGCACTTGTCAAGGTGGAGAGGTGGAGATTTTCGCAAGAAAATACTACCTACTACCTTGACAACACTC
>JAZNYT010000067.1:0-8288 GCA_045594565.1 Eubacteriales bacterium | reverse complement strand
ACCCTCTCTGCGACTTAGGTAAGAGTAAGCTTTCCTCGGGGTTTTCTTGTTGCCTCGTCTTACGCAAAATCTCGTCGCTTTTTTTGAAGCTTGATATTTTGGTTAAAAGCGGAATGAAATAATTTATATACAGAAAGAAGTGCAGTCTTTAATAAAGGCTACACTTTTTTCTTTGTCTTCTTTATGTAATTTGTTTTTCATAGGTAGAAAACCTATGGTTTTCTTTTGAATTATTGGAATTTCATTCCTTCGCGTGTTGCTCGGACTGCTGTACAAAGTACAGCGACGCCTTCGCACTCCGCGATTTTATCACAAAATCTCGTCGCTTTTTAAAGATTAGATATTTTGGTTAAAAGAAATAAATTGAAAGTTGAAAATTGAAAATTGAAAATTTAGGTAACTTTTGCTTAAGCAAAACTTTTTGTTTTATTATAGTTTTGGGGAGAGTAAAAGAGAGGGGGATTTTCTGAAAATCCTCCTCTCTTGAATATTATTTAATCGAAAATTTTCCGTAAGGGAAATTGACCTGAATTTTCAACTTTCCATTTTCAATTTTCCATTTATAAGCTTATTATATACTCAAAAAGTCCTTTTGCGTAGTTGAGGCGCATATCCAGTATTTCTTTCGGGCAGATGCGCTCTGCGGGCACCTCGTAGTTAAAGAGGTCGTTATAGCCTATCTCCTTCAGCGCCTCTGCGAAAGCCTTCCAGTTTACGTTTCCGCTCCTTTCAACGGCAAGGGCGCCGAAGGTGTTGAAGGGGAAAAGATGCCGGTCTGCCTTGCCGTTGTTATCGTGTACGTGGAGTGCGTGGAGATGCTTACCTGCGCGGAGAATGAAGTCTCTCGGGTCGGGATTCTCGCTGATATTCAGATGCCCCGTATCAAGACAGATAGAGAGATTTTCATCACCAAGCTCATCAATAAACCATAAAAGGTCATCAATAGTTGAGGGGAAAGCCTCCATGTTTTCAAGGGCGATTTTAATGTCCTTGCCCTTGATATGCTCTACAAGCTTTCGAAGCGCCTTAAGGTTTTCGGCGCGCTTCTCGTCGTTTGTCAAATCTCTTTCGTTAAGGTTATCGAGATGGAGGACGGCATTCTTCACGCCGCACGCTTCGAAAAGGTCGAGCCAGTTGATGAGTATATCTGTATCTCCTTCGCGGCAAAGCTTTGTGCGAAGATTCAGGTGTCCCTGTAAAACCTGCATACCGATACTGTCGCAATACTCCTTGAACTTTCTGCCCTCGGTCTTAGCATCACCTCTGTCGATGAGCGCCTGACCGTGCTCGTCGGAAAGCTCGCAGGCGTAATATCCGTGCTTCACGAATTCAGCCATAGCCTCCTCGGGAGAAAAATAGTAAAAAGTAGACCACATACTAAGCTTCATAATATCACCTCGTATAAGTTAAATTTACGTAAGACTATTATATCACGGCACAATAGTGAAATCTATGGATAATACGTTATATTTTATGCAGAATTTGTTTTTAAAAGAGCGTTATTTGGTTTGTTTCGGGAAGTGACCCCAGTACTCCGAAGTCATGGAGGGTATCAATAACCGCTTTTGAGATACCCGACGTTGTACGAAGGTCCTCTACCGACAGAATTGATTTTCCCGAATGCATAGCATCATAGATACTGTCCGCCGCCGCATCTCCTACACCGCCAAGGGTGGAGAAGGGAAGGCGGATGCCATCATCCTCGGGGAGAAAATCGTGGGAGTGGGATTTTTCAAGGTCGATGGGAAGGAATTTGATTCCTCGAGCCATACACTCGTTTGCAAGCTGGAGAGTGGGAATAAGAGAGAGGTCCTTCTGGCTCGCCTCGTGTCCCTTTGCTCTCACGTCCGCAATATAGCGCACAACGTTCTCTCTGCCACCCAGTACAATACCTGCGTCAAATCCGCCGGGTGCCGCCGTAAAGAAGCCTGCATAGAATACCTTGGGCATATAAATCTTATACCAGCCGATACGGATAGCACTCATTACGTATGCCGCGGCGTGTGCCTTGGGGAACATATACTTTATCTTCTTACAAGAAGCAATATACCAGTCGGGCACGTTCTTTTCGCGCATTGCCGCCTCGTGCTCGGGGGAAAGGCCTTTACCCTTACGAACCTTTTCCATAATGTCGAAGGAGGTCTTGTTTTCAAGTCCGTAGTTTATAAGGTCAAGCATAATACCGTCACGGGTACCGATAACCTTAGAAATGTCGCAGATGCCCTCCTTGATAAGCTCCTCGGCGTTACCAAGCCATACGTCGGTACCGTGGGTAAGACCCGAAACCTGTAGAAGGTCGGCGAAGTTCTTAGGCTTTGCATCAACGAGAACCTGTTGAACGAAGCTTGTGGAAAGCTCGGGAAGACCGAGAGTACCGAGGGGACATCCTATATCCTCGGAGGTAATTCCGAGAGGCTCGGTGGACTGAAAGAGCTCGTATACCTTGGGGTCGTTCATAGGAACGTCCATAACCGAGGTGCCTGAGTATCGCTCTATCATCTTGTACTTGGTGGGAATATCGTGGCCCAGCTCGTCGAGCTTAAGGATGGTATCGTGAAGGTAGGAGAATGCGAAGTGAGTTGTTATAATATCGGAGTTCGGGTCGTCGGCAGGATGCTGAACGGGGGTGAACTCATATACCGAGTTCTCTCTCGGTACAACGATAATACCGCCGGGGTGCTGCCCCGTAGTACGCTTAACGCCTACACAGCCCGTTGAAAGACGGTTTATCTCGGCTTTATTCATGGTTATACCATGAGTTTCAAGATACTTCAAAACGAAGCCGTAGGCGGTCTTTTCGGCAAGAGTACCAAGCGTTCCCGCACGGAATACGTTTTCAGAGCCGAAAAGCTCCTCGGTGTACTTATGCACCTTGCCCTGTACCAGCCCTGAGAAGTTCAGGTCGATATCGGGCGACTTGTCTCCGTAGAAGCCGAGGAAGGTCTCAAAGGGAATATCGTGACCGTCTCCTTTAAGGTCGGCGCCGCACTTGGGGCACTTCTTGTCGGGCAGGTCGAAGCCTGAGCCAACCGAGCCGTCGGTGATAAACTCACTGTACTTACATTCGGGGCAGTAGTAGTGGGGAGGCAGAGGATTAACCTCCGATATACTCGCCATAGATGCAACAAAGGAGGAGCCAACAGAGCCTCGTGAGCCTACGAGGTAGCCTTGGCTTTCACTGTAGCTTACAAGCTTCTGGGCTATGACGTAGAGCACCGCATATCCGTTGGAGATAATGGAGGTAAGCTCCTTATCAAGTCTTTTATAAACAATATCGGGAAGGGGGTCGCCGTAGATGCTCTTCGCCTTTTCCCAGCACATACGCTGGAGGTCTTCCTCCGCACCCTCAAGGTTGGGTGTAAAGGTGCCCTTGGGAATAGGACGGATACCCTCCTCCACCATGTCGGCAATAAGGTTAGTGTTAGTGATAACCACCCTTTTCGCTTCCTCGGGGGTAAGGTAGTCGAACTCATCAAGCATCTCCTTTGTCGTTCTGAAATAAAGGGGATTTGGCCTGTCGCCGTCGGCAAACTTCGCGGATACGAGAATGCGTCTGTATATCTCGTCCTGACGGTTGAGGAAGTGTGCGTCACAGGTTGCCACAACGGGCTTTCCAAGCTTCTCGCCAAGCTTAATAATAGTCTTGTTTATTTCGATAAGCTTACTCTCGTCGGGTACAGTGCCGTTTTCTATCATAAAGGAGTTGTTGGAAAGCGGCTGAATTTCAAGATAATCGTAAAAGGAGCCTATCTTCATAAGGTCTCCAAAGCTCTTACCCGACAGCACTGCCTGATAAAGCTCGCCCGCCTCGCAGGCAGAGCCGATAATAAGTCCGTCGCGGTAACGTTCAAGGAGAGTTCTCGGAATTCTCGGCTGACGGTTGAAGTAGTTGAGATAGGACTCGGATATGATTCTGTAAAGGTTCATCATACCAAGTTGACTCTTTACAAGTATTATCATATGATAGGGGCGCAGTCTCTTGGGGTCGGTCTTTTCCGCCATAGAAAGAAGCATATCCGAAATGTTGCGGATACCCTCCTTTTTAAGCTTCTGACACATACAGAAGAAAATTTTACCTAGCATCTCCGCGTCGTCACAGGCTCTGTGATGGTTAAAGGCTTCAAGTCCGTAGTACTCCTGAAGGGTATCGAGCTTGTGCTTCTTCAGGTCGGTGTTGATATGACGGGAAAGGGCAAGGGTATCAAGATAAGGATTCTTGAAGGGAATAGAGTGGTCCTCCGCCGCCTTCTTGATGAATCCCGTATCGAAGTTAGCGTTATGGGCAACGAGAATGTCACTACCCGCAAATTCAAGGAAGGCTGAAACCGCTTCCTTGACACCGGGTGCGTCCTTTACCATATCGTCGGTAATGCCCGTAAGCTCGGTGATGTTTTCAGGGATGGGCATATCGGGATTTACAAAGGTGGAGAAGCGGTCGAGTATCTCGCCGCCACGATACTTCACCGCACCGATTTCGGTAATGGCGCAGGTGAGGGGGGAGAGTCCCGTTGTTTCTATATCGAATATAATGAAGGTGTCGCTCTCAAAGCTTGCCTCCGACTCTCCGTAAACGGCGCGCGCCGTATCGTCAACGTAGTATGCTTCAAGTCCGTAAAGCACCTTCATACCAAGCTTATCCGCCGCAAGCATTGCATCGGGGAAGCCCTGCACGTTGCCGTGGTCGGTAATAGCTACCGCACGGTGTCCCCATCGGTGTGCCGTCTCTACAAGCTCGGTGGGAGAAATTACCGCATCCATAGCAGAAAGGGTAGAGTGAACGTGAAGCTCAACTCTCTTTTCCTCTGCATCGTCAACTCTTTTTTTCTGTGATATTTTGTATATAGTAGAGGGCTTCAGCACCGTGTCGTCCTCGTATTTATCGTAGTCTACCTGTCCTATAACGAGAAGGGACGAGCCCTCCTTCATCGCCCCCTTTGCTTCCTTCCACTTGTCGGTGGAGCAGAAGAATTTCAGGGATACCGATGAGCTTTCGTCGGTTATCTGGACTGTGGCGATAACCTTATCACCTGAGCGTGTTTCGCGGCTGTCAACGAAGAAGACTCTGCCGCAGACACCAACGAGCTTACCGGGCTCGGAGGAGTACATATCGCGGATAGTCTTGAGAGGGAAGTCCTTTTTACGCTCTCTGCCGTAAACCACTTCCTTTTCCGAAAGGTCGAAGGTAAGAAATCCCGTGGTGAAGGTGGTCTCGTCATCCTCGTTTTTGTCGATGATCTCAACCTCGTTTTCCATAAGAGAGAATACCTTTTCCGTCTCCGGCTCTTCCTTCTCTGCGGGGCGTGTAATAGTTATAACACGCTCACCCTCGCTTATGTACTTTTCGGTGTCAAAAGGCTCTGTGTCCTCGATTTTTACATTGAAAAAGGTATCGAATTCGCCTTTTATAATGTTCCTTAAAATGTTCGAGCACTCCGAGTGGGCGGGAAGCTCGCCCAGTCCGTGACGAAGCTTGAAGGTGACAGTGTCCCCCTCAATTTCAATTGTTCCGTCCTCGAAAAATCCCTCTGCAAGCGAAGTGCTGCGCCTCAGCTCCAGAATAAGCTCCGAATAGTAGGATGGGGTGAAAAGAGAGATGGGATAGTGAGGAAGAATGAAGCATGAGGTGAGCTCATAGGCTTCCACGATTTCCCTTTCTATCTCATAAAGAAGACTCTTCTGCACCAGCTTTTCAAGGGCGATATGTATAATTATAGAACGGTTTTCTTTGTTTACACCGCATTTAAAATTTCTTATTCCCGAAAGAAAGCTTTCCTTTATGCCTGTGGGGTGGTACTTTGAAAGCTTTTCGAGAAGGGTTATATTGTTCTTTTCGATTTCCATTTAGTTCCTCATTTTTTCTATTTCTTCAAGGAGTGCCGAAACGATTTTCTCCTCGGGCACCTTGCAGAGAATCTCGCCTTTTTTGAAAAGGATAGCTTCACCTACGCCACCTGCAATACCGATGTCCGCTTCTCTTGCTTCACCCGGTCCGTTGACAACACAGCCCATTACCGCAACCTTTATTTTTCTGTCGTCAATGGGTGGGAGTGATTCAAGCGCCTTTTCAACCTTCTTTGCTATTCCCACAAGGTCTATCTTTGTTCTTCCGCAGGTGGGACAGGAGGTAAGGTCGAAGGAGCCTTTAGAATTGAGCCCGAGAGAGGAGAGAATTTCGCGTCCTGCAATGACCTCCTCCACTACGTCGTCGGTAATGGATACTCTTATTGTGTCACCGATGCCCTCCGAGAGAAGTGTACCGATACCCACAGAGGATTTTATAAGACTCTTTTTGAGTGTACCTGCCTCGGTAACGCCGAGATGCAAGGGGCAGTCGGTTTTCTCCGATAATTTGCGATATGCTTCTATCATAGTCTTGACGTCGGAGGATTTCACCGACACCGCAACGTCGTAAAAGCCGTACTTTTCAAGAGTTGCAATTTCGTGAAGTGCGCTTTCTACAAGAGCGTCAGCCGTGGGGGCACCATACTTTTCGAGAAGACTCTTTTCAAGAGAGCCCGAATTTACACCGATTCGGATGGGAATATTTCTTTCAAGACACGCCTTCGCCACCGCCTCTACTCGACTTTCCTCTCCAATATTACCGGGGTTTATACGGATTTTATCTATACCCAGCTCGGCGGCACGAAGGGCTACACGGTAGTCGAAATGAATATCGGCAACGAGAGCGACCTTTTTTTCTGCTACCCCTTTTTTGAAAAAGGGCACGTTTTCCGCCGCCTCAACGTCAGGAAGAGTGAAGCGTATAATATCACACCCTGCATCTGCAAGGCGGAGTATATCCGAAAGACACGCTTCTTTGTTGTGGGGGTCTGCCGTTATCATAGACTGTACCGATATGGGAGCGCCACCGCCTATCAGTACCTTGCCTGCTTTTATCTGCCTTGTATTTTTACGCATAAAAAACTCCTAAACAAGCTTTAATATATCACTTACCACAACCACCGCCATAAAGATGAGAAGTATCACCATACCAACGGCGTGGACAATTCCTTCCTTTTCGGGAGGGATGGGTTTTCTTCTTATTGCCTCGATTATTACGAATACCAGTCTTCCTCCGTCAAGGGCAGGGAAGGGTAAAAGGTTGAAGATACCAAGGTTCATACTTATAAAGACGAAAAGATAGAGAAGCGACAAAAATCCCTGCTCTGCCGTTTCTGCAATGACGTTCACCGTACCTACGGGTCCCGACACCGCTTCAAGTCCGTATCTTCCTGTAACAAGGTCGATAAGTGAGGAGTATATCATCTTTACCGTTGAAAACGACTGATAGAACGCCTCGTAAACAAGGGACTTAAAGGAGCGTTTTATATAAAGGGGAGCGAAGTCAACGACACCGATGGTAATACCGTCGGCTACGTCTGTTTTGAACTGTACGTTTTCAAGTAGAATTTCCTCGCCGTCACGCTCTATTGTAATATCAAGGGGCTCTGTGCCGTCTATCATAATCTTGTAGGACACGTCCTGCCAGACCTTCATTTTCTCGCCGTTTATCTCTACAATTTTGTCGCGGTCTTTTACTCCGTACTCCGACAGCACCGAGTCGGCGATAACAGAATAGCCCTCGCGGTCGGCAATATGGGTTGAGGGATAGTAGGGGGTTGCCGACAGCAGAATGAACATAGCGACGATAGCCGTCACAACGTTCATAAAGGAGCCTGCCGATAGCACGATAAACCTCTGCCACCAAGGTTTTTTCACAAGGGAGCTTTCGTCCTCCACGTCCTCGTCCTCGCCTACAAGGCTCACAAAGCCACCGATGGGTAAAAGGCGGAGGGAATAGGCAGTTCCGCTTTTTTTACTTGTTCTTGAAGCTATCTTCGGACCCATACCTACCGCGAATTCCTTTACACCTACTCCGAAGATGCGGGCGGTTATAAAGTGACCGAACTCGTGGAAGATTATCATGAGGCTGAAGAACAGGAGTGCTAGAAGGATTTTTATTATCATCATATCACCTAAAGCTAGATATTTTGGTTAAAACCGGAATGAATTTTTTACTATATTCCGATAAAACAAGGTCTTTAATATACTCTGTATTTTTCTCTTTTCCTTTTCAAAGCAACAATTCTTTCAAGGTAGAAAATCACAGATTTTCTTTTGATTTATTGGAATTTCATTCCTTCGCGCCTCTCTCGGACTGGCGTACCGAGTACGCCGACGCCGTCGAGATTCGCGATTTTACCTCAAAATCTCGTCGCTTTTTTACGCTTGATATTTTGGTTAAAAACGAAAATGAAAATTTTCAGTTTTAACACAAATCTAGTTTC
>JAZNYT010000066.1:0-18521 GCA_045594565.1 Eubacteriales bacterium | reverse complement strand
AAAAACGACAGGTACATACCTGTCGTTTTTTTATCCAAGCCGCAGGCTTGGCATATTATCGCCGCGCAGAGCGTGGTGCATATCATCAGCCCTGAAAGGGCTGCATATCATCACGCGAGGGCGTGTATTCACCTACGGCTTGATGATATACAACACAAAGTGTTGGTGATATACAATTCCTGTGGAATTGATGATATACACGGCTTACGCCGTGATTAGGATGCGAGAAAACTTACTCTCTTGAATTAACTGTTAAATTATGGTATAATACGCTTAAAGAGGTGATATTATGTC
Organism: Eubacteriales bacterium; assembly: GCA_045594565.1. Lineage (GTDB taxonomy): Bacteria > Bacillota > Clostridia > Oscillospirales > SIG627 > RGIG6353. The sequence goes on along the minus strand of JAZNYT010000066.1, from coordinate 18,227 downwards.
AAAAAATTATTTGTTGTCATATTCCGAGAAACTTGCAATAGAAATAGAATTACTTTGTCAAAACATAAAAGCGCCTTCTAATACTATTTTACAAATTCGCAAGAGTTCAAGTAGTGTTTATGCGAATATTCGAGAAGCAAACTACGGGCAGAGCAAAGCGGATATGCTTTCTAAATTTGAAATCGCACTCAAAGAATGTAGTGAGACAGAGGGCTGGTTGCAGTTGTTATTCAACACAACCAATATTGATGAAGATACTTATAAAAATCACAGAAACCTTTGCGGTCGTATCAGACGAATGTTAATTTCAAGCTGTAAAACTTTAAAAGAGTGCCTAAAGTAAAAAAATAAGCTTTGTATATGAAGCGTTAAAATTATTTTTGTTACCCTGCTTCCAATTTTTTTATTTCAATATTTGATAGACTAATGGGATAGATTCGAAGTTTATCCTCCAGAGGATAAATCCTCCAGAGGGTAAATACTCCGGAGTAAATCTTGTTATTCACCAAAAAAGACAGAGAGTTTTAGCTCTCTGTCTTTTCGTCTTAATTAAAAGTATTTAACTTTTTGCAAATACCCAAAGGGTGTTATTTACGTCGTCCTTGTTATCATCAAGGGGGTATACGCTGAGCTCGACCATCTCGCCGTTTGCCTTTTTGTAGCTTATCTTGGGGGTATTTCCTTCGGATAAGTGTCTTCTTACAGCGTCGTAGTTAAGGAAGCTCGTAACTGCTCTGTGAAAATCGGGATGAACGGTGTCGTCGATATATTTCACAAGAAGACTCGAAAAATGCGCCTCGTCCTCGTTATAGCCAAGATAAGAGGGCATAAGTATTCGGTGGGCAGTGTCACTGTTAAGAGATACTCTATAGATGCCATTATAATGGTCCTTCAAAACCGATATCATAGTGTCTATCTCTTTAATACCCGTTTTCATCTGTGAATAGCTCTTGTCCTCGTCACTTGCCGTACTTGTGTTTTCTTTGTTCTGGTAATACTGTGCCTTTGCTTCATACATTCTGATCTCGGCTTCTCTTACCATTTCCTCGCAGTTCGTGTTCTGCTCTCTGTAGGACATACCTATCGCTACCTTATAGCCCTTGAGCGTGAGCTGTTCGATAAAGGTGTCGATATTTTTCTTTATATGGTCTTGATTAAGTCCCTTTGTAAATACAAGGAACTCATCTCCGCCCATACGGTATATCTTATGCCCGAAGAATACGTCCTTTAAGGTATTTGCGATATATATGAGCATTGCATCGCCTGCCGCGTGTCCGTACTTATTGTTTCTTATATGAAGCTCGTTTACGTCGATATAGATGCAGGAGAATGCTGTTGGCTTCTCTTCGTCAAGCAGTACAATATCCTTCTTATAGGAAACTCGGTTGAGAGCGCCGGTAAGAGAGTCTGTAGTTGCCGCCATCTCTGTTCTGTCAAGGTGGTTCTTGTTGTATATAGCGATAGAGAAACAGATGGCAATCTTTTCAAGCAATACTCTTGAGGTATTACTTCTCTTTGGGTTGATAACGCCGAGAATGCTTACGTGATTGTTATTATCGACGGTGTTTGCGAAGCTTATCTCCTTTACGTCATACTTCTTGAAGAAATCGTATAATTCCGGATTCGTCTTTACAAGATGCTTACCCGGAACGATAGCCATTACGCCTACTGTAGAGTTGTTTATTGCATTAAGGTCGGCAGAGTATCTCAAAAGCTCGCCTATCAAGTATTTGAGGTCCTCTCCGTCGATGGGGGACTTTAACGACGGCGATATAGACTTGTGGTGCTCTCCGTCTGTATCGACGAAGAAGGCTGACCTTGAATGACAAAACTCACGAACGGATTTGAGTGCTTCAAGCACGTTTCCCTGCTGCTGATTGATTTCGAGAAGAATCTGTCTTATGTCGGACGCTTTATGCGCCGTATTTGTAACGCTTCTCTCTTTTGTCAATACAAAGAACAGGTAAATTACAATAATTCCAACCATTATGAGGAAGGTTATAAGGAGAAACCTGAAGATAGAATGGGTCTTGGCATACACCTGCGACTCATAACGGGCAAGTAAGATTCCCCAATCAAAATCCTCTATAGTTGAATAGTGAACGTACAAGTTCTCCCCTGTACGTATAGACTTAAAAGAGGAGAAGCCATTATCGGTATTGATAAATTGCTCGTAGGAATAGCCTTCATTGTATTTTCTCTCTTTAAGATCAGAAAGCTCTCCGTGAGCGGTATTGATGGTGTCTATAACGAATTTTCCCGTATCCTTATCGTATACGAAAAGCTGAGCATCAAGCTCCTTTGCCATATTGTTATATTTCTCGCCGATGGTATCAAGGTGAATTACACCATACAAAATGCCCACCGATTCGCCGTTTACATTTATCGGAACGGCACTTCTTATTATCTCTGCATTGTCTCTTGTAAGGTCTGCCACTCTGCCCGATATGTAAGAGCCTCTTGCGACTTCATCCTCAAAGGAAATCTTTCCGTTTAAATCTATCGTGCCCACCTTGGTAACGAAAACGTTATCGGGACCGAGAATACCGATATTCGAAAAAAGTCCGATAGGCTTAAAGGACTCGAACATCAAATCATAGCTTTCTCCGTCGGCATAAAGCTTTGCCGCAAAGTTTGCCATAGTGATAAGATTTTCTCTATCCGATTTTATCTGCAACACCAGGTCGTCCTTTATCTGCTTGGTCTGAATATGAAGCATTTCCTGAGCTTCTTCACCGGCATTGATATAAAAGTAGCTTACCGTCCACAAAAACACCGCAGTTATCAAAATTCCTGTGATAAGTGAAATCAGAGCGTTGTTTTGTCTTCTTTTTTTGCCATATTTAATCGCCAATTATATACATCTTCTTTCGTCTTTTAATAGTCAAATATATATACGTAGTAATTATACCACGAAATAAAAAATATTTCAAGTAAAAATACCTTTTTTTTAGTTTTATTTGACAATAAAGCGACTTCGTGATATACTCTTGAAGGCAAAATAACTTTATAAAAACGTATACGGAAGCTCGAACACGCTTTTAACGGTAAGGTGCTCGAGATATGAGGTGTAAAATGGTAAAAAAACTGTGGGAGCTATTTATAACCTTCTTCAAGATAGGTGCTTTCACCTTTGGAGGGGGCTACGCTATGATATCTCTCATTCAAAGAGAAGCGGTAGAGGAAAAGAAATGGGTAAGTGACGAGGACATTCTCGACATCGTAGCGATTGCGGAATCTACCCCCGGTCCCGTAGCGATAAACTCCGCTACCTTCGTAGGCTACAAGGTTTGCGGATTCTGGGGCTCATTTTTTGCAACACTCGGTGTCGTTGTTCCCTCCTTCACGATTATCTTTATAATAGCAAACGTCCTTCGAGGATTTCGCGACATCAAGGCGGTTGAATATGCGTTCTGGGGAATAAGAGCGGGAGTTCTTGCCCTTATTATAAAAACCCTTGTGAATATGTATAAAAAAATAAAGAAGGGCGCTCTCCCCTATTTTCTTATGGCGATTTCCTTCCTTCTTGTTGTTTTTCTTGAGGTAAATATCTTCGTTGTTATTATCCTTTCGGGAATTATCGGCTTTATGTTTTCCAAGATAGAGGAAAGGAGACAGAAGAAATGATTTTACTCACTCTTTTTTATATTTTCTTTAAGATTGGCGCCTTTACCTTCGGTGGCGGCTACGCTATGATTCCTCTTATACAGGCGGAGGTTACGAAATACGGTCTTGCCACAGAACAGGATATCATTGATTTCATCGCCATAAGCGAGAGTACACCCGGTCCTATCGCAATAAATATGGCGACATATATAGGTAGTGAGGCGGCAGGCTTCCGGGGCTCCTTTTTCGCGACTCTCGGCGTTGTGCTTCCTTCCTTCACAATCATCCTTTTGGTAGCGAATATCTATGAAAAATTTAACAAGAGCCGTGCAGTTAAAGGCATTATGTCGGGTCTCAAGCCTGCAGTTATCGGTCTTATAGGCTCGGCGGTGATATCGGTAGGAAGGACGGTTTTCTTTCCCGAAGGCATCTCCCTCGATATTTTCGGTTCGCCCTCCTTCTACGTTTCTCTCTTCACTCTTGCGCTGACTCTTGTTTTATCCTTCAAAAAGGTGCATCCCATTCTCCTCATCATTTTATCGGCGGTGATAGGAATAGTTGCGGGATACGTTGTTTTATAACAAAAATAAACTCCGCTTCACGAGAAGCGGAGTTATTTTTTTAATTATTTCTTATAAGAGTAAGTGCTATGATTTTAGCGCATTTGAGTACTTCGTCAAGGTAAACGTGCTCGTTAGGCTGATGGGCTCCTCCGTAGGTTTCGGAGCCGCGGGGGATGCCGTAGTTGAAGCTATTTTTGCTTCCGAAGTGCATAAGAAGGGACAGGTCGGAAAGAACGGGAGGTGCTTCCTCGGGGTATTCACCGTTTATATCCTTATAGGCTCCCTTCAAAAGCTCTGCTTCTTTACTGTTCTTCTCGCACTCACCGTAAAGGAAATAGCGTGTTACGGCTACAAATCCGTCACTGCGAAGCTTGAGCTTTTCGAGGGCAGGCTGTGCCTCCTTCATAATCTCCGCAAATCTCTTCTCTGTTTCTGCTCTCGTCATATCGGTAAAGATAGCAATACTGAAAGAGCCTATCTTCTGGGAGTTTTCTCCTCCCTTGAAGCTGGAAAGACGGATAGAGGTTTTTCCCTCGCCCTGAAGCTTATCGAGTCCCTTCTTGATAGCGTCGAGTCCTTCGAAAACGTCGAATACAGAGGCTATCTGCTTATCGTTTTCGGTGGTTTCAACTGTGACTCTGAAGCAACCGCCTCCAAGGGCAATTCCGCCGTAGTTGGAGGAGTCGAGGTTGATATAGCAATCGGCAGGATACTTCATAGCAAGAGCGATTGCACCGTTTCCGCCGCCACCCTCTTCGTCGATATAAGAGCCGAGAACTATATTCTTTTCGGGCTGAAAGCCGTTTTCCTTCAATGCCTTTATAACGAAGTAGGATACTGCAAGACCGAACTTATCGTCTCCCGCGCCACGTCCGAAAAGCTTTCCGTCGATTATCTCGCCCGACGTGGGGGACATAGTCCACAGCTTTTCGTCACCGAAGGTAACCGTATCCATATGGGAGGCAAGAACTGTGCCGTGCTCGTTTTTCTTACCGTGATATACCGCCGCAAGATTTTTACGCTTGTCGGTGTTTCGCTCTCTTGTATTATATTCGGGGCATTCCTTAACGCCCTTTGTGTCGTCGGGCGCAAAGTAATCGGTTTCGAGTCCAATGTCCTGACATATCTTCAAGAGATATTCCTGTCCGTTATTCTCGTTACCCGTTTTCCCGAAGTTCTGGGTGTCAATTTTGACAAGCTCGGAAAGGACCGCATAAAGCTCGTCCTTGTTTTCTTCTATGTAGCGAAGAACGTCACTTTCAAGCTTATTCATATAATTTTACTCCTTTATGGCGCGACGGCAAATGAGGAACTCACTGTCATCGTCAGCAAAGGGAGAATAGAAGTCGTTTTCATACTTCTTCTTATCCTCTTCCTTGGTAAAGTCGGGAATCTCAAAGGTAAGACCGCCGTTTAATACACTTCGCCAGCCGAGGATTCCTGCGGCGGAAAGTGCAGTTGCTCTGTATACGTTGAAGAAAGGCTTGTACTCGCCCTTGATGAACTTGATAAAGTTCATAACCATCCAGAAATCGATACCGCCGTGGCCGAGTCTCATCTGTTCCTCGGTGTAGTTTGCATACTCCTCTGCAGGTGCCATATCAAGCTCCTCGTATTTGGGCTTGTAATGCTCGATTTCGGGTATCTCTTCATCGGGGAAGAAGGAATTATCACTTGAAGTGAAGAGAACCTCTGTTTCGTCGTATCTCTTTGTTTCAAGAACACCCTTTTCACCCATAAGTCTGAACCACTTTGAAGTAGGTCCGAAGTAGCAGCAGCCTGTTACGTCGAGAGTTGCGCCGTTATCCATACGGCAAATTACCTTTGCGCCATCATGGTCGATGAGTCTGTTGCGCTGTTCTGCCCAGTCGCCTACCTTAATAACTGTTGAAGAAACGGTCTTGGGAAGGGACTCTGTTATATACATAAGAGTGCCGAGGGTATGCATATTGTAATAAGTGCCCGGCATCATACGTCTCCAGTGTCTGTTATCATCCGCATAGGGCTTGGCACCGGTAGTATGGTGAAGATATTCAGCCTCGCCGTAGAACGCCTTGCCTATCTTACCCTCTTTATACTGCTTCTTTATGAACTGAATACATTTTTTGTAAGGACCGTTTGCACCGAGCATATACTTGTCACCGTACTTTTCAACTGTACGGCAAAGCTTTACACAGTCGCCGAGAGTGGGCGCCGCGGTGGTATCGCTGAGCACGTAGATGCCCTTTTCGATAGCCTTTATTGCAAAGCTTGCATGATCCTGAAAGAAATTGCAAAGAACTACTGCATCGAGTCCGGAGTCAAGAAATTCATCGTAATCGGCAAAAACCTTTACGTTTTCGGGAATTTCCTTCTTTACTGCTTCTGCCTTTTCGGGATTGTTTTCACATACTGCCCAAAGGCATGCCTTGTCGCCGAGCACCTGTAAAAGTTTTACAAAGGTCATACCTCTGATCGTGCCTACGACACCTATTTTAATATTATCCATAAAATCACCTCTTGCTAGGATTCTACCACCTTTTTCCTTCCTTGTCAACATCAAGTTAAGTTACCCTCACCCAAACGTTCGCGTTAGGGTAAAAAAAGATAACGGACGAATCCGTTATCTTTTATATCTTTTTGAAATAATACGAAGCTCCTCCAAAAAGCCCTTCGTTGCCTTTGTCATATACTTTCGGGAATTGTAATAGATGCTTGTTCTTCTGTAGGTGTTTTCACGAAGGTCGTCTTCCAGCCTTTTGAGTACTATATTATCCGAAAACATCCCCTGCCATGCAATAGACGGAACTATTCCCACACCGAGTCCCATATCGATATACTGAGCGATATAATAGGGGTCGTCGCTTTGTATGGCGACCTTAGGCATAAAATGAGCCATGTTGCATATACGACGGGTCAGAGTGTAGAGGCCGCTGCCCGAGTCAAGCGTTACGAAGGGCGCGTTCTCAAGGTCGGAAACGAAAACCTTTTCCTTTTCCGAAAGTGGGTTGCTCTTCGAAACCGCCAGAAGAAGCTCGTCTACGATAAAGCTCTCCCCTACGTAATCCTTGCGGAATCTGAAATTGTCGGTAATAATAAGGTCATATTTTTCAAGCTCCTCGGGAGCCTTATGGTCAATAAAAAAGGAAACGTTTTTATGCTTCTCGCGAAATGCCCTTATTGCCTCGTTTACAAGGCGTCTGTTCGTTACAACGAGAAGATTTACAGAGCCTGTGTACTCGGCATCGTCAAGCTTATGCTTGGCGTTATCGAGGGTGGTAAGTGCACTCTTGGCGGCGTTATAAAAAATCTGACCCCTCTCGTTGAGCAGAACTCCGTTTGCAGTTCTGTCGAAAAGAGTGACGCCCAGCTCCTTTTCAAGCCTTTTCACGCTCTGTGAAATACTTGCCGCAGGAACGCTGAACTCCCTTCCGCTTTCTGCAAAGCTCTGAGTTTCAGCAGCAGAGCAAAAATATATAAGCTGTAAAAATTCCATTTTTCACTTCCATAAAATCAAAGGACTGTAAAGCTACAGTCCTGAATTCTTATTCCTCGGAAAATTCGTCCTTACCTACTCCGCAAAGAGGGCATTCGAAATCCTCGGGAAGGTCTTCCCAAAGAGTACCTGCTTCAATTCCGTTATCGGGATCGCCGACTTCCTCGTCATAAACGTAACCGCAAACGTTACATACGTATTTCATATTATTTTCTCCTTTTCATAGTGTATTGCTTAATAGAATATGCTACTTAAGCGACGATATTATACAACAAAAAATCAAATATGTAAATAGAAATTTTAATTTTTTTAGTAAATCTTTCCGCAGGCTATTCTGTTTACGGCGGAAATGAGCCTGTCGCATTCCTTGTCGGTGTTGAAAATTCCCACCGATACGCGCATCGCGCCATCGTTTTCGGGATTATTCGTTCCGAGAAGCTCGTGGGCAAGGGGTGCGCAGTGATAACCTGCTCTCCCTGCAAAGCCTGCCCTGTCGAGGCTATCCGCAAGACTTGAGGATGTCATGCCGGATAGGTTGAAAAGGACAATGGATTTAGCGTTTACGTCGGCATTGTAGACTACGGTGTTCTTTATGTTCATAAGCCCCTCAACTATCCTCCATCGCATCCGCCTTTCCCATTCACCTATGGCATCGGCACCAACACCCAGAATAAACTCGGCACCCGCCTTCATAGAAGAAATACCCACCATTCCGGGCGTTCCTGCCTCAAGGCGCTCGGGAAGAAGGGAGGGCATTTCCTTTTCCATAGAAAAGATTCCGCTTCCGCCTGTAATAAGAGGGTCAAGAGTCAGAGGAAAATCGTCGCTTACCGCAAGAAATCCCGTTCCCGTAATGCCGTAAAGTCCTTTATGACCGGAGGAGGCAAGTATATCTACGCCGAGGCTTTTCATATCTATATCACTGCTTCCTATTCCTTGCGAGGCGTCGAGGACAAGATAGACTCCAAACTGTCGGCAGACCTCCGAAAGTCTTTTTACGGGGGCAATTTTTCCCGTTACGTTGGAGGTATGATTCAGTACCAGAACGTCTATTTTCTCTCCTCTTACAAGTCTTTCGAAGCTGTCTATTATTACACTGTCACGGGTTATACTGCTATCGAGAAATCTGATTTTCACTCCCTTTGCCGACAGAGCGTACATAGGGCGCAATACCGAGTTGTGAGAAAATCGGTCAACCGCTACCGTCATTCCCTCTTTTATTATGCCGTGAAGCGCCATATTGAGTGCATAAGTAGCGTTATAAGTAAACACTATATTTTCGGGAGACGTGCCCACAAGAGCCCCTAGCGTTTCCCTTGCGGAATAAAGCTCGTTTGCGGCACGAAGGGCATCCTTTGACGAGCCTCTTCCCGCATTTGCATAAAACCTTGAATAGGCTCTTTTCACCGCACGTCTTACCGAATAGGGCTTCGGATGAGAGGTTGCGCTGTTATCCATATAAACCAAAATATCACCTCCTTACATTATCTTAATCGAATATGCACGTAGAAGAGCTATTACCTCTTCTCTCTTTCTTTTCTTCACAAAAACACCGAAGCTGCATCCGCCCGCCGAGGCTGCTGCTATTTTGCCAACGGTTGACTCAATCCTCTGCTCTTCGAGTATTTTCTTTGCCTTATGCGCCATGGTTACAGTACCGAGGTTTATAAAAAAGCTGTCCTCAGCAGACATAGAATTCTCCCCTTTCTCTGTCATATTATGCAGTACGGAAGGCATAAGTTAAAAGAGTGTTTATTTATTAAAAAAATTATTATAAATTTTATAAAAAACATTTACAAAACCGCCGTTTATATGTTATCATTTATAATGATAGGTAAATTTTTTTGAAAAGGAGAACCGTAAAAAGGATGGGTGTACTTAAGGATTTCTTTAACTACATTATAAATCAGTTTGCCGGTGTTGCAGTAACCGACGTACTTGACGTACTCATTGTTTCGGTAATTTTTTATTATATTATCGTCTTTATAAGAGACAGGAGAGCGGGAAAGCTTGCCGTTGGTATCTTCCTTCTTTTTGCAGTGCTCGGTATCAGTGCACTGCTCAGACTCAACGTGCTTGCCTTCATTCTCGGTAACATCGTTCAGGTGGGACTTTTGGCGGTTTTCATCATCTTTCAGCCCGAAATTCGTTCCATGCTCGAAAAGGTGGGTAACGAGTCCTTCAAGAATCTTACCTTGAGAGAAAACACCGACGAAAGTGAAACGAAGAAGTCTATCGAGGCTCTTTGTACTGCGGCTCAGGAGCTTGCGGCTACCAAAACGGGCGCTCTCATCGTCATAGAGCGAGGCACAAAGCTTGGCGACAACATCAAGACGGGCGTCATCGTAAACGCCGATATCAACGTCTTTCTCTTGAAGAACATTTTCTTCAACAAGGCGCCTCTTCACGACGGCGCGGTAATTATCAGAGATAACAGAATCTATGCCTGCGGATGCTTTCTTCCCCTTTCCTACAATGCGAATATCATAAGGAACATAGGAACAAGACACCGCGCGGCTATAGGTATGAGTGAAAACAGCGACGCTCTTGTAATCGTAGTTTCGGAAGAAACGGGTACCATATCCGTTGCAAAGGGCGGTAAGCTCTCCCGCGGCTTTGATATGTACTCCTTGAAGAGCGAGCTTGAAAACGAGCTTATTGATAAAGAGAAATCCACTCTTAAAATGAAGATAAAGCTTCCCAAGAGTGACAAAAGCAAGTGAAAGGAGAAGGCGTGATGGAAGAAAAAGACATAGCTCAGCAAGAAGCAGTCGACACAAAGAAAAGTAAGATAAAGAAGTTTTTTTCTGATAAGAACATCTGGATAAGAGTAATATCCTTTCTCTGCGCACTTCTTCTCTGGTTTTACGTTTCCGAGGTAGAAAGCCCTACCTCCGAAAAAAGCTTTGAGGAGATTACGGTAAACGTAAAGAACAAGGACGTTCTTCTCAACGAGACCGAGCTTTCCCTCATATCCGATGCGCTCTACGAGGTAGAGGTGGTTTTATCGGGTAAAAAGAGCACTCTCAATAAGGTGGACTACGAAAACATAGCGGCAACAATCGACCTTGCAAGGCTCAAGGAGGCAGGTGTTCACGAGCTTCCCGTCAGCGTTGTACCTCCTGCGGGTACAAGCGTCGTATCGGTAAATCCCAAGTACATCACGGTATCTATCGACAAGACGGTGGCTACCTCCTTTGATATTGAGGTTGACCCCAGATACACTCTTCCTTCAAACTACACTCTCGGAGACTGTATCGTATACGACAGTCAGTCCAAGGCTATAACCTCGGTTACGGTCAGCGGACCTGCCACCGAAACGGCAAAGATAGACAAGGTTGTGGCAAAGGTTGACTTCGGTACTATCAGCGGAAGCGTTGAGGCGACCGCCGAGCTTATTTTGAAGGACTATTACGGCGAGACCATTTCAACCGAAAGCTTAAAGCTTAGCACGAAATCCGTAAAGGTGAAGCTTCCCGTTTATACCACCAAGACACTTCCCCTTTCTGCATCTCAGGCAAACGGAACCTTCGCCAATACTCAAATAAGCTTCAATATAACGCCTGCAAGAGTTGAGGTTATGGGCGACCCCAAGATACTTGAAGAAATGAATACGCTTCCCCTTGACCCCATAAACGAAAGAGCTATCGGCGAAACTATGAGCACTACAGTCACAACTCTCATAAAGCTTCCCGAGGGTCTTGAGCTTGTGACGGCACAGAACACTGCCACTATTACTGCAAAGCTCAAAAACGTAAAATGTCAGGAAATAGATGTTACGTCGAAGGATATCGACGTAGTAGAGCTTCCCGAAGATATGGAAATAGAATTCCACAACGTTGACTCGCACATCATAGTGATGAACTCATCAACAAAGGAGCTTACGATAAACGACCTGCTCCTCTCCCTTGACCTGTCAACCTATTCCACGTCGGGTCTTTACACGGTATTCCTTACACCTACCTTCAAAAAGGAAACCTCTTGGGCTTATCTTCCCTATCCCAACTACTCTGTAACCTTTGAGCTTACAGACAAGGAGGTAGAGAAAGATTAAGCTTCTTGTAAAAAACATAAAATGCTCTTATACGACGTCGGAGAGTGAGGCTATCGCCTCGTCTCTCCGACGTTACGGCATTAAATCAAAATCCTTTACGGTATATAAAAAATCCGTTGACGCCAGAAAAAAGGACGATATAAAGTTCGTTCTCACCGCTCTTGTTGAGGTGGATGACGCCACAAAAATCAAGGAGGATGCAAACGTTTCTCTCTTTGAAGCACTCCCCTATCCTCCCACCTCCCTTGACAGAGCTCCAAGCAATGACAAGCTTCGTCCGGTAATATGCGGCTTCGGTCCGTCGGGTATGTTTCTCGCACTTATACTGGCGAGAAAAGGCTACCGACCCATAGTTTTTGAAAGAGGAGAAGCGATAGAGGAAAGAAATAAAACCGTATCAAAGTATCTTGAAACGGGAATACTCCTCGAGAGCTCCAACATTCAGTTCGGTGAGGGCGGTGCAGGTGCATTTTCCGATGGCAAGCTCATAACGAGGGTAAACGATAAGCGCACCTCATTTATTTTAAAGACGCTTGTAGAGCATGGAGCACCCGAGGAAATACTCATCGAGGCAAAGCCTCACGTTGGTACCGATAAGCTGAAAAGCGTTGTAAAGAATATAAGACGTGAAATAATAAGGCTCGGCGGTGAAGTGCATTTTAACTCGACTGTTACAGACATAATAGAAGAAAGCGATTTTTGCACCGTTGAGATAAACGGCAAGGACACACTTTCCGCACCCGCCGTATTTATTGCAACCGGTCACAGCAGTCACGACACCTACAAAATGCTCATAAAGCGTGGCTTTGACGTTAAGGGCAAGGACTTCTCGGTGGGAGTAAGAATCGAGCATTTAAGAGAAGCGGTTGAATATTCGATGTACGGAAAAGCCGCTTTATCGGGACTTCTTCCTCACGCCGAATACTCGGTTTCCTACAGGGAGGGTGACCGAGGTGTATATTCCTTTTGTATGTGTCCCGGAGGTCTCGTTATGGCTTCCGCCTCCGAAAACGAGTCCATCGTAACAAACGGTATGAGCTATCACGCAAGAAACGAGATAAATTCCAATTCGGCAATTGCGGTGTCGGTACTGTCAAGCGACTACGGAGGAACTGCCCTCGGCGCTATGGAATATCAAAGGCGTCTTGAACGCTCGGCTTGGCAGATTGCGAAAAACAATATGGCGCCCTGCCAGAAGGTTGATGATTTTCTTGAAGGGAAAAGCAGCCTGAAATTTGACAAAATAGTGCCTACCTATCCTCACGGCGTTGCTGCTACGAATCTCGACGCTATACTCCCCTCTCCCGTATCGGCGCTTCTTAAAACGGGGCTTCGTAAATTTGCCCGTTTCCATTCCTTTTTCGGTGAAGGGGATGCTCCTCTTACGGGTGTTGAAACCAGAACGTCCTCACCTGTAAGGATATCGCGAGACAGTGGACTTCGCGCAACGGGATTTAAAAGAGTATACCCCATCGGCGAGGGTGCAGGATGGGCAGGAGGCATTACAAGTGCCGCCCTTGACGGACTAAGGGCTGCCGAAAGCTATATTTTAGGAGACGAATATGAAAAGTGAAGGCGTGGTTTTAAGGCTTATTGAGGGCTATGCCATCGTAGGTGTAAAGAGGCTTTCCGCCTGTGATACCTGCAGAGCTAAGTGCGGAGGTCACTGCGATAAGGCGAGCACCGTGGAAACGAAGGTAAAGAATACACTTGATGCAAGAGTAGGTGATACCGTAGTGCTTTCCACAGATTCGAAAAAGGTGTTACTGTACGCATTTTCCGTGTTTCTTCTGCCGATAATTCTTGCATTTATCGGATACTTTACCGCAAATGCCCTGTTTGAATCAGCCGTTTTTTCCGTCCTTTCGGCATTGACCTTCTTTGTTCTTACTTTTTTTGTAATATGGCTTATATGGGGCAGAAAAGACACCAATACAAATATAACTATGACTGAAATAAAAGGAGATAAAAATGACTGAAGCAGAAAAGTTTATACTTGACAAGCTTGATGAAATGAAGATAGAGCATCAGATATACCGACACGATGCAAGGTTTACCATTGAGGAAAAGGCGGCTCTTGACGAGGAGCTTGGTATTACCGCAAGGCACTGCAAGAATATTTTCCTCACCGACAGAAAGAAGACTCACTTTTATCTTCTGGTTATGCCCTTCGAAAAGACCTTCCGTACTGCCGAGGTTTCAAAGGAGCTTGGCTCATCAAGACTCAGCTTTGCGCCCGAGGATATGCTTCTGGAGATACTGAACTGTCATTCGGGGTCTCTTAGTACCCTCAGTCTCCTTTACGACAGAGACTTTGAGGTAAATCTCGCGGTTGACAGCGACCTTTTGAAGTGTGAGGCTCTTTGTATGCACCCCAACATCGACACCACAACGGTTACGATGAAGCTTGAAGATTATCTCGGTAAATTCTTACCCAAGATCAAGCACCGCCCCACCTTTGTAACAGTAACTGTACAGGATACATAAAATGGCACTATGGGGGTGCCGTTATGAATGGTAATTTACGCTCCGATAACCTCGGAGCGTTTTATATTTGGCTTGAATACGAGGGCAATGCCTTCAAGGAAGAAAACGCAAAAGCATTAGACGAGGCAAAAATTCCTCAAAAAAGACGCATCTACACGTCGAGCTACTCTCCCACCGCTATAGCAATCCTCACCGAGGAGGAAAGGCTTTTTCTTCTTTCGTCGGGCAAGGTGGAGAGCATTACCCCATATCTCTTCAATATTCCCGAAAGGATGTCGGAGGAAATCGTACTTTCTCAAATAGGTGCAGGCGAGAACGGTACCAATTCTCCCGAATCAGATCTTACGGGCAATGGGGTGAAGGTTGGCGTTATCTCTGCAGAAAATATAATATTCGATAATATGGCGAAGGGACTTTTGGGGAAGGATATAACCGTGTATCCGTCGGTCATTCCCCCGAAAACAGACCGCCATCCAACCTGTGTCCTATCCGAAATAATATCACAAAAGGTTACGGCGGAGGGTGTTGAATTTTTTGGTGTGGTGCGAGATGCCGAAGCGTATTTTGCTCCAACCTACTCCGAAAAAAACGTATATGATGCAATAGAGCAAATGTTAAGCGAGGGAGTAAGAGTTATAAACTACAGTGCAGGCAGTATGCACGATGGGGTACGAGGTAACTTCGACCGTCAGATAGACAGGCTCATTGTAAATAATAATTTTCTTTTTGTCACCGCAGCAGGAAACTATACGAAAACCGCAAGTCCGGGTAAGGCGTATAACGCTTTGACGGTGGGGAACGCGGTCACGAAAAGCGCTCCCCTTTCGGCAATAATGCCACCCTATAAAATGGGAGATACCTCGGCTTATTCCACCTCTCCCTCCCTTCCTCACAAGCCTGAAATATCAGCTCCCGGTGAATGGATAGGTTTTGTGGACAGAAGAGGTAGAGGGGATTTTCAAAACTTCGGCACAAGCTTTGCCACCCCCTTCGTGTCGGGTGTGGCGGTACAGCTATTGGAGGTGAGAGGTGACGTAAGCTATCTTACTCTCAAAGGTGTTATTCTTATGGCGGCGAAGAGGGACGTTATTTCTCCCGAAGGAAACGATTACGTAAATGGGTCATATATGCGAGAGAGGAGCGGATACGGGCTTCTCGATGCCGAGGAGGCGGTGAGAATTCTGAAAAATGCCGATATTACCGAAGGTGTTTTAAAGGACGGAGCGGTTAAGGATATTTTTAACGGAGACCTGTTCTTTATTTTCGAGCTTTTTGAGGACATGGTGTATCCGCGTATTTTTCTTAATGGGGATGAGGTGGCTCTTAATTTTCAGACGAGTATTCTCTTAAAGGGGGTAAGCGGAAGGCTTGTGATTGAGGGAGATACCTCGGGGCGCTTTTCCCTTATAGTGCTATGACACCTTTCTTTCAAGGTCATCTATTCGATGCTCGCAGACCTTGTTTTTTATCTCCAGATTTGACATTCTCTCAACAAGATTGTTATGCTTATCCACCTTTTCTTCAAGCTTGGTGAGGCGGTATTTTATCATCTTCTGAGATGAAAGCACTCCGCCGAAGGAGCCTATTGCGCTTCCTATAATGCCCAGCACGGCAATAAATACACCCTCAGTAAATATCATCGTTTGCCTGTGTACTTTCTCTTGCCATATCAACGGAGGTCTCGGCAAATATGTATGCTATGAGTGAGCCGCAGGAGGTAAGAAGCGCAGTTACCGTGGTAACGTCGTTTTCGGGCATCTTAAAGAGTATGAGTATGGGGGCAATAAAGCCTGCAAGGCCTGCCCAGAATTTACGTGATAAAAATTTTTGTTTCAAGTTCATATTATTTTCTCCTTTTTAATTTTTTCTATATTTTCTTTTAGTTTTTCAATGGTTTCAAATAGGTTTCTTTCGACACTTACAACGCCGACACAAGCTTCCCCTGTTTCTATTTTGCCAATGCTTTCGGGAAGAGAGCAAAAAGATACGTCCTCTATTATTTCCTTTGCCAAGGGCAGTATGATCGAAAAGGGCTTTCCTTGGCTTTCAAGGCTCCGAAGCTTTTCGGAAAGTGCCGCTTTATCGGGATATTCTTCCTTCGGCACTGTCAGACAGACGTGACTTCCGCTGACGTCAAAATCGAAGCAGGTAGAGAGTCCTCCCCCCTCGTCGGATACGAAGGTGCCGTAAGGTAGTGGCAGTATATAAATACGTTTTCCGTCCTCCGTTTCCTCTTCTGTGATATCCTCATCTCCCGTGAAGGTCACCTTAATAATGCGCCTTATGACGTACGCCTTATCCCTTTCAAGAACAAGCTCGTCGGATATATCCCCTATGCCCCGAAGGGGGTATCCCACTTCCGCTCTCTCCTCTCTGCCGTCAAGCTTCAGTTCAAGGCATCCACCCTCCGCCACGGATTTTTCTCCGCCGTCACAAGCCGTACTGACTCCGAAAACTCTGATTTTGGCAACGCTTTCGGGGGCATCAAAGGAGAGATGTTCTTCAAAGGGGCGCTCCTCGATGTAGAGAGGAAAATCTTTTTTCTTCTCTTCAAGGCTGCTTAATCGTACATCAAGGTCGCGAAGTCTTTCGTTTCTTTCGCATTCCGCTATCGCTCTCGCCTTTTCGGACAGGACTCTTCCCTTTTCCGAAAGGTCTCGTTCCCGCTCGCTTTCCCGTCTTATCTCTTCCGACCTTTCCCTTTCTCTTTCCTCGATACGGCGAAGCTTTTCGGTGCTTTCTCTCTTTTCTTCCCGCTTTCTCAAATCGCTTTCGCAAGAAAACAGATTGCTTTCGGCTACTCTTACGTCTCTTATGGAAAGCCCCACGGCATCCAGCGCACCCGAAACTTTTTCGAGAATTTCAAGGCACAGTCTTTCACTTTTCTGACAGGCAGAGTACATCTCCTCCATAGAGCGCTCCGCTTTTTCACACCTTTTCAATGCATCAAGTACCGTCTTTTCTGCCTTCTCGCATTTCCTTCGGTGGTAAAGCACGTCGTTCACATACTCGGCGTAGGCGTCCTTCGTAACGCTTGGAGTTGAGCCTCCCAAAACACTGCCCTTGATTTCGATTTCCTTCTTTTCGGTGGTAACCACCGCACCGTCTCTTTCCACACCGACGGCTGATATTTCTAATACTCCCTTCTTCAGAAGACCTTCGGGGAAATAGTAGCTTTTTCCCTCCATGACGTCGGGAACGTCCGCAGACTCCTCCCTTTCCAAGTGATAAAAGCGGAGCGTTATATTTCGCTTTTTCCAAGCCTTGTCGCATTTCACTCTGAAGGTGACGAAGTGCAAAGCACCCTCGGCAATAACAGGGTCACCCATTTTAAGCTCTTGACCTTTTAGTTCAAATAACATTTTTTCACCTCTTTCCCAGCCGATTTTCCTCGGCTTGATTATATTATATACTGACATCGTCTGCCATACAATGACATCTATATGACAACTTTCAGAGTTATGATTGCACCCCAAGGGTACTTCCTCGCGAAGCTCGGGGCGCCTGACGGCAAACTATGAGTTTAGATGTGCTCCGCACAGTTATGAGTTGCCAAGGCAACGCTTATTTTAAGGGCAATCATATCATAACGAAAGCCACAGGCTTTCTCATAACTCTAAACTCTAAACTCGTTTTAGCTACACCGTCAAAATCTCATCGCTTTTTGTGGCGCTTGATATTTTGGCTAAAAAAGCCTTCGGCGAAAGCCGAAGTTCTTTTATTGAAGAATGAATATTGAAGATTGAAAAATGAATAATTCAGGTTAATTTGCTAAAGCAAATTTTGAATTGATTGTGAATTTTCCAAAAGGAAAATTGTCCGAAATTATTCAATATTCATTATTCATTATTCATTATATACGCGATTTTATCTCAAAATCTCTTCGATTTTTGTGGCGCTCGATATTTTGGCTAAAAAAGCCTTCGGCGAAAGCCGAAGGTCTTTTATTGAAGAATGAATATTGAAGATTGAAAAATGAATAATTCAGGTTAATTTGCTAAAGCAAATTTTCAATTGATTGTGAATTTTCCAAAAGGAAAAT
>JAZNYT010000065.1:0-16997 GCA_045594565.1 Eubacteriales bacterium | reverse complement strand
AGAGTATGAGAGAAAACTTTTTTCAAAAAGTTTTTTCTCATAAAAAGCCAAAATATCAAGCTCAGCTGACACAAAAAGCGAAGAAATTTTGAGGTAAAAAAAGCGGAGTGCGAAGGCGTCGCTGTACTTTGTACAGCAGTCCGAGCAACACGCGAAGGAAATGAAATCCCAAATAATAAAAAATCGAAGATTTTCTACCTTAAAAAACTTGTATCTTAACTACTCTTTGTTCGCACTATATTTTTGAGAAAACATCTATTAAAAACTGAAACTTTTCATTTCCGTTTTTAACCAAAATATCAAGCTCAATAAGGAGATGTATTTATGAAAGAGAAAGTAACAGTCGCCTACCGCTGCCCCGATTGCGGTGTCGCTATGATAGGCGAAATAAATATATTTGCACTGATGTCGGGAGAGACGCATCTCAGATGCAGCTGCGGTGAGTCGGTAATGTCGATAAACTATATAAAGTCAAGAGATACCGTCAGCCTTAACGTTCCTTGCATCGCGTGCCCCACCTCTCATCCTTATCAGATTTCGGCATCCACCTTCAGAGACAGTGAGCTTTTCGTACTTCAATGCTCTGCAACAGGTCTTGACACCGCATTCATCGGTGACAAGGCAAGAGTTATCAAGGCAGTTGACGATAACACAATAGAGCTTCAGAAGCTTATGGAGTTTGCCGACAACGATACCTTCGGAGTTGAAGAGGACTTCGATATTTTCAAGAATTTCGAAGACCACGGTGACGATTGCGACTGTGAGGAGTGCCATTCAAACAGTGAAAATCCGAATAACAGTGGAACCGATGAATATGAATATTTCGATGCAGTAGTTACAAGCGGTATGCTTTATCTCTTAAAAGAGCTGAACGACGCAGGCAAGATAAGATGCAGCTGCGGAGAAACGGACGTTATGATTGAGGTAGGATTTGACAGTATCGTGCTCTCCTGCGATAAATGTGAGGCAAGAAGAGAGCTTCGTGCCCGCACAGATAATGACATCATAGACCTTGCAAATATGGACGAAATTATACTTTAACGAGGAAAAAATGAAGAAGAATTTACTAAAAGAGCTATACGAGTGGCTGGAAACTTTTCTCGTAGCTCTCGTTGCAGTTATACTCATATTTACTTTTCTCTTGAAATTCGTTACCGTATCGGGCGACAGTATGCGAGAGACCTTTCATAACGGGGACAGACTTCTTATATCATCACTCCCCTATACACCCGAAAGAGGCGACGTGGTGGTAGTTGACGTAACTCACAACCTTGAGCTCCTTCACTATCAGTCAAAGGGTGCGCCTTACATCAAGAGAGTTATTGCCACAGAGGGACAGACTGTAAACATTGACCCTATAAACTGGAAGGTGTACGTTGACGGCAAGGCTATTGACGAGCCCTATGTGTTCCACGTGGACAACTATCCTATGTATAAGGGTACTATAGACTATCCTTACACTGTACCCGAAGGTTGCGTATTCGTAATGGGAGATAACAGAAACGGCTCATCGGACAGCAGACAGATAGAAGCAATAGAGACACAATACATTCTGGGCAAGGTATTTTTCAGAATTGCCCCACGTACAGGAGTGATAAAGTAATGCCCACAGATATTATACAATGGTTTCCGGGGCATATGGCGAAAACCAAAAGGCTCATAAAGGAGTCACTTTCTGAGGTTGATGTGATAATCGAGCTGCTTGATGCAAGAATCCCAAAGAGCAGTAAAAACCCAGACCTTGAAGCCCTTGTTTCCCCAAAGCCCATTATAACCCTCCTCAATAAATCGGGACTTGCCGACCCAAATGCATCGGCGGTACTCAAAAAAAGATACGAAGAAAAGGGGAAAAAGCTCATTATAACCGATTGTCTTACAGGCAAGGGACTTGACGAGCTTGAAGAAGAAATAAAGAGCGTCCTTGCAGATAAGATAAAACGCTACGAGGAAAAAGGAATGCACGGCAGAACCGTTAAGGCTATGATACTCGGTATTCCGAACGTTGGTAAATCTTCCCTTATAAACAGACTTTGCGGTGCAAAGAAGGCAAACGTTGAAAACAGGCCCGGCGTTACCATGACAAAGCAGTGGGTAAAAACCAATATCGGCTTTGAGCTTCTCGATATGCCGGGTGTTCTTTGGCCTAAATTTGACGATAGAGGAGTAGGTGAAAACCTTGCCATAACAGGCGCTATAAAGGACACGGTACTGCAAAAGGACGAAATTGCTATGGTGCTTTGTACAAGGCTTAAAAAGCGCTACCCTGCCCTCCTCTGCGAGAGATACGGTCTTGAAAAGGAAGATATTGAAGACCTTGACGGCTACGATATTTTCGAGCTTATCGGTAAAAAGAGAGGTATTCTTCAGCGTGGCGGAGAGGTGAATTTCGACAGATGCGCCACCATGCTGCTCGACGAATTCCGACGAGGAATTATCGGAAGGATAACACTTGAATAAATAATTGCACTTTTTATTAAAGTAATTAAATTGAAAGTTGAAAATGGAAAATGGAAAATTCAGGTTAAAAACCTACGGTTTTTTCCATGTCATGAAATATAATCAATCGTAAATTTGCCTCGGCAAATTAACCATAATTTTCAATTTTCAATTCTCAATTAAATTCTATTATGCATTTGAGGTATATTATGAATTACGAGCTTATGCGTGAGCTTACACAAGGGTTCACTGTTGTTGCGGGTATCGACGAGGCAGGACGGGGACCTCTTGCCGGACCTGTGGTTGCGGCGGCGGTAATACTTCCCGAGGAGCTTGTGATAGAAGGGCTCAACGATTCGAAAAAGCTTTCAGAAAAGAAGCGCGAAGCTCTTTTCGATATAATCTGCGAAAAAGCCATCTCCTACTCGGTTGCCCTTGCGACCCATGAGGAAATAGACGAATATAACATTTTGGGCGCCACTATGCTTGCAATGAAAAGGGCGGCAGATGGACTTGACATCAGACCCGACCTTCTTCTCATCGACGGAAACAGAGCACGTGGCTTTGATACCCCCGTAAAAACCGTAATAAAGGGAGACGCTCTCATTCCCTCCATTGCGGCGGCATCAGTTCTTGCGAAGGTCACCCGAGACAGAATTTGCCTTGAAATGGACGAAAAATATCCCGAATATGGCTTTAAGGTACATAAGGGCTATCCTACCGAATTTCATCGTAAAAAGGTAGTGGAGCTAGGACCCTGCCCCGAGCACAGAAGAAGCTTTCTTAAAAAGATATTACCGCAATGAAGCTGACCTTCAAAAAAGCCGTCGGAAACTGCGGTGAGAGCATTGTAGCAGACTACCTTGAAAAAAAGGGCTACAAAATTTTAGAGCGAAACTTCAGAAGTAAAAGAAACGAAATCGACGTCATTGCAGAGGACGGGGACTTTATTGTGTTTGTGGAGGTAAAAACAACCTCCAGTGATAAAGCAGAAAGCTTCAAGCTTCCCTCCGAGGCTGTTGATAAAAACAAAAAAGAACGCATCATAGAATGTGCAAGAGACTATATAATGAAGCGCCGATGCTCGTATAATGGATATCGATTTGACGTTATAGAGGTGTATCTAAACCGTGATACGCCCGAAATAAACCACATAGAAAATGCATTTTACAAAAAAGAGAGGACATACAGATGACAAAAATTATGTACAAGAGCACAAGAGGCTCCGAAAACCTTTTAACCTCTGCTGAGGCTATAAAGAGAGGTATTGCAGAAGACGGCGGACTTTATATGCCCACCGAAATCCCCAAAATTGACCTTGATTTTATCTCGGGTATGGTAGAAGATAGCTATCATGATCGAGCTTTCAAGGTGCTTTCCCTTTACCTTACCGACTATGACCAAAATACACTCTACGATATATGCAAGAAAGCTTATTCAGAAAGCCGTTTCCCCGGAGGTGCGGCTCCTGTTACAAGGCTCAACGACAAGGTGAGCGTCCTCGAGCTCTGGCACGGTCCCACTTCAGCCTTCAAGGATATGGCGCTCCAGATAATGCCTATGCTCCTCTCAGAAGCGCTTAAAATGACAGGTGAGAAAAAGACAGCGTTCATTCTCGTTGCAACCTCGGGCGACACAGGTAAGGCGGCGCTTGAGGGTTACCGTGACGTTGATGGTATCAAGATAATGGTATTCTACCCCGAAAACGGTGTAAGTGCTATGCAGAAGCTTCAGATGGCATCCCAGGAGGGTAACAACGTATCGGTTGTTGCCATCAACGGAAACTTCGACGATGCACAGACAGGAGTTAAGGAAATATTTGCATCAAAGGAGATTGCAGAAAAGCTCCTTGCAAATAACACCTTCCTCTCCAGTGCAAACTCTATCAACTGGGGCAGACTTGTTCCTCAGATCGCATACTACTTCTCGGCTTACTGCGATATGGTAAAGAGCGGGGAGATCAGCCTTGGCGACAAGATAAACGTAGTTGTTCCCACAGGTAACTTTGGTAACATCTTTGCAGGACATCTTGCACGTGTTATGGGACTTCCCGTTGAAAAATTCATCTGCGCCTCCAATAAAAACTCGGTACTCACAGATTTTATTGAAAATGGCGTTTATGACAAGAACCGAGACTTCTATCTTACAATGAGTCCTTCTATGGATATTCTCGTATCCTCAAACGTTGAGAGAATGCTCTCTCTTCTTGCAGACAACAACACTGTAAAGGAATATATGGAAAGTCTCAAGAAGAACGGCAAGTACGTTCTCGCGGAAGGCGAAAGGGAGGCTCTTCAGAAGGGATTTGCCGCAGGATACACAACCGAGGAGGAAACAGCAGACACCATAAACAGAGTATTCAAGAGCTATAATTATCTTCTTGACACTCATACTGCCGTTGCGATGAAGTGTGCCGACGAGTACAATGCAAAGACAAATGCGGCGGAAAAGACTCTTGTGGTTTCAACTGCAAGTCCTTATAAGTTTGCTACCTCTGTTCTTGAAGCAATCGGCGGTGAAAAGGGCGTAGAAGGAATTGAAGCTCCCGAAAAGCTCCTTGCTTTTTCAGGAAAAGAAATTCCGCTTCCCCTTGTAAAGCTCAAAGAGAAGCGGATAAGATTTACGAAATCAATTGAAAAGACTTCAATGGCAGACGAGGTTCTTGCATTTTAGTCTTTAGTCTCTGGCTTTAAATGTTGCACAAATAGTGTCGGCGCTTGTCTTCGCGTGATTAGGGCCGACACTGATTTCCTTAACGGTGCAATATCTTTCACCGTCATGATAGGTGCAATTTTTAACCATACAAGAAATGCCTTCATTGTGCTTCTTGATAGTGCAACCACCCTTGGAACAATCGTTCATCTTCTATTCCCCTTTCTTTATTGGATTACGGATTTATTTTAGCCCAAAAAACAAGAAACTATGTGAAAGGAAAAGGACAAAATATGGCAATATTTACACTGGGCGACCTCCATCTGTCCTTTTCGACGGATAAGCCCATGAACGTTTTCGGCTCTCTTTGGGAGGGACACACCGAAAAGCTTCGTGAGTACTGGAATTATATGGTGAAGGAAGATGACACGGTAGTAGTACCCGGAGATATTTCCTGGGCAATGAACGTATCAGAGGCGGTTGAGGATTTTCGATTCATAAACTCTCTTCACGGCAATAAAATAATTATGAAGGGCAATCACGACTACTGGTGGCAAAGCATGAAAAAGCTTCAGGAATTTACTGAGGCAGAGGGCTTTGACACGGTGAGATTTCTTCATAACGGTGCATACGCCGTAGAAGACCTTATTATATGCGGTTCACGAGGCTGGGCATGCGAGGCGTCTCCATCGGCAGACGACAGAAAGATTATTGCAAGAGAAGCTATTCGCTTTGATTTATCAATTACCGAAGCGAAAAAGCTTCGAGGCGACAGTGACCGTGAGATAGTTGCTTTCTCTCACTATCCCGTGCTCTCACCGGGTGAAGAGACCTCACCTATACTTGAAGTACTGGTGCGCCATGGTATAAAGCGTCTTTATTACGGACATCTTCACGGCGTTTCTGAAAACCGACTTATAAAAAGTGCAGGGGGAGTTGAGCTCACCCTTGTATCTGCCGACTTTAGAATGTTCACGCCTGTAAGAATAAATTGAAAAAATTTTGCTTTTTCACTTGACAAATTCTGTATTTTGTATAAAATATAGTATGAATTATAATGTATAAATATATGTAATTCGGGATAAAAATTATACTCGGACAAGGTTACATATAGCAGGAGGAAAAAAATGAGCGTAAAAAACGTTACAACTGCTGAAAAGAATCAGGTTAAGCTTGAGCTTGTTATTGCAAAGGCAGACTTTGATGTGGCAGTAGACAAGGCATTCCGCAAGAACGCTTCCAAGATCAGCGTTCCCGGTTTCAGAAAGGGTAAAGCACCCCGTGGAATTATCGAAAAGATGTACGGCAAGGGAGTATTCTATGAAGATGCTCTTAACGACATTCTTCCCGAAGAGCTTTCAAAGGCTATAGACGAGAAGAAGCTTGACGTTGTAAGCCGTCCCGAAATAGAGGTTGGCGACATTAACGACGAGGGAGTTGAAGTAACCGCTCTCTATTACGTAAAGCCTGAAGTTACTCTCAAGAGCTATAAGGGCATTGAAGTAACAAAGACTACAAGAGAAGTAACCGACGAGGACGTTCAGCACGAAATCGACCACGCAAGAGAAAGAGCTTCAAGAATGGTTGAGGTTGACCGTGCCGCTGAAAAGGGCGACTTTGCTACTATCGATTACCTCGGTACAGTTGACGGCGTTGCATTCGACGGCGGTAAGGACGAGGGCCACAAGCTTGAGCTTGGTTCAGGCGCATTCATCCCCGGCTTTGAGGATCAGATCGTAGGTCATAACGTAGGCGATGAATTCGACGTAAACGTTACCTTCCCCGAAGAATACCATGCAGAAGACCTTAAGGGCAAGGCTGCAGTATTCGCAGTTAAGCTTCACAAGCTTGAAGTAAAAGAGCTTCCCGCTCTTGATGATGAATTTGCAAAGGACGTTTCTGAATTTGATACTCTTGATGAATACAAGGCAGACGTTAAGGCAAATATAGAGAAGAGATATGCTGATATGGCTGACGGCGACGTTGAAGCACAGCTTAAGATGGCGCTTGCAGAAGCAGTTGAAGCAGATATCCCCGAATGTATGTTCGAAAACGAAGTTGAGCGTATGATTGAGGACTACTCTTACAGAATGCAGTCTCAGGGCATTTCTATGGAAATGTACATGAAGTATACAGGCATGACAATGGAAAACTTCAAGGAGCAGTTCAAGCCTCAGGCTGAAGGACAGGTTAAGCTTCAGCTCGCTCTTGAAAAGATTGTTGAGCTTGAAAACATCACCGCTTCCGACGAAGAGCTTGAAGCAGAGTACGCAAAGCTTGCTGATGCATACAAGATGGAAATTGAGAAAATTCGTGCAGCTATTGCTCCCGAAATGCTCAAGAAGGATATCGAGGTTAACAAGGCAGTTGCTCTTGTTAAGGAAAATGCCAAGATAACACAAGCAGCTGCAGGCGAAGAAAAGCAGAAGAAGGCTCCTGCTAAGAAGACAACTGCAAAGAAGACTGCTGAAAAGGCAGAAGAAAAGGCAGAGGGTGAGGAGAAGCAGAAGAAGGCTCCTGCTAAGAAGACAACCTCAACCGCCGCTAAGTCCACAACTGCAAAGAAGACAACCACCAAGAAGACTGCTGAAGAAAAAGAAGACAAAGCAGAATAATCACCCCACCTAAAGGAGGATACCAAATGCCATTTGTACCCATGGTCGTAGAACAGACAAACCGCGGAGAGCGCTCGTACGACATCTATTCAAGACTTCTCAACGACAGAATCGTATTTCTTGCCGATGAGGTAAACGATGCCACGGCTACCCTTGTTG
The DNA here is from genome assembly GCA_045594565.1 of Eubacteriales bacterium. Lineage (GTDB taxonomy): Bacteria > Bacillota > Clostridia > Oscillospirales > SIG627 > RGIG6353. The sequence continues at coordinate 9,135 of JAZNYT010000065.1, read as the reverse complement.
TAGCACAGCTCCTCTTCCTTGAAGCACAGGACCCCGACAAGGATATAAGCCTTTATATCAACTCACCCGGCGGCTCCATCAGTGCAGGTATGGCAATATACGACACTATGAACTTCATCAAGTGTGACGTATCCACAATATGCATAGGCATGGCGGCAAGTATGGGCGCGTTCCTTCTTGCTGCAGGTACAAAGGGTAAAAGATTCGCCCTTCCTTACAGTGAGATTATGATACATCAGCCTCTTGGAGGAATGCAAGGTCAAGCAAGTGATATCAAGATTCACGCCGACCATATTCTTCGTGTTCGTAACAATATGAACAGAATTCTCGCCGAAAAGACAGGCAAGGATATATCTGTTATAGAACGTGATACCGAGCGCGATAACTTTATGACAAGTGCCGAGGCTCTTGAGTACGGACTTATAGATAAGGTTATTGAAAAGAGAATATAAAAAATAAGGGCTGTAAATTTTTTACAGCCCATTTTCATAGGAGAAAACCATGAAAATTTATGAGCTTTGCGAAAACAAGAAGAAGTATCTCGATCTCCTTCTTCTCGCCGACGAAGACGAAAGAATGATAGATAAATATCTTGAAAGAGGTACGGTATTCGTGCTTGACGACGACGGCGTTCAAGGTATTTGCGTTGTTACCGACGAGGGCAACGGCGACCTTGAGATAAAGAACATCGCCACAAACCCCTCAAGCCAGAAAAAGGGCTACGGAAAGACGCTTATTAACTTCGTGAAGGACACCTATAAGGATAGCTTCAAGAGAATTATAGTAGGTACGGGTGACAGTCCCTTGACTATCCCCTTTTATGAGAAATGCGGATTTACAAGATACGGAAAAATCGAAAACTTTTTCATCGACAACTACGACCACCCTATTATCGAGTGCGGTGTTCAGCTTGTCGATATGATATATCTTGAATATAAATTAAATTAAATCGAGGAAAAATATGTCAGAAAATAAAAACGAAATGAGCGTTTGCTCCTTCTGTAAAAAAAGCGAAAAAGAGGTAGGTCCTCTCATAGTAGGCCCCGACGGTGTAAAAATCTGCTACAACTGCGTTGAGCTTTGTAACACCATTTTTGAGGACGAAGAAGAAAAGGTGAAAACCAAGGATGGTCTTTCCTTTGATACGCTCCCTCGCCCCGAAGAGATAAAGCGTACCCTTGATGAGTACGTAATTGGTCAGGACGATGCAAAAATCACTCTTTCGGTTGCAGTTTACAACCACTATAAGAGAATTTTGCAAAAGGAGACTGATGACGGCGTTGAGATTCAAAAGAGTAACGTTCTTCTTCTCGGCTCTACCGGTGTTGGTAAGACTTATCTTGCCCAGACTCTTGCAAAAACACTCAAGGTGCCCTTTGCCATTGCCGACGCCACAACACTTACAGAGGCAGGCTACGTAGGTGAGGACGTAGAAAACATACTTCTCCGTCTTATACAGGCGGCTGATTTTGATATTGAGCGCGCTGAGAAGGGTATTATCTATATTGACGAAATTGATAAGATTTCACGTCGTAGTGAAAACCGCTCAATTACCCGTGACGTATCGGGCGAGGGCGTTCAACAGGCTCTTCTTAAGATACTTGAGGGTACTGTTTCAAACGTTCCTCCTCAAGGTGGAAGAAAGCATCCAAATCAAGAGTTTATACAGATTGACACTACCAATATACTCTTCATTTGCGGCGGTGCTTTTGACGGCATTGAAGAAATTATTACCCAACGTACAGGTAAGCAAAATATCGGCTTTGGCGCAGAGGTACAAACCAAAGCGGAAAAGAAGAAAGAAAATATCTTAAAAAAGCTTGAAGCACACGACCTTGTGAAATACGGCCTTATACCCGAAATAGTAGGGCGTATTCCCATGATAGTAACACTTGATTCTCTTGACGAGGAGGCTTTCGTAAGAATTCTTACAGAGCCGAAAAACTCACTTGTGAAGCAGTATCAGAAGCTTTTTGAAATGGACGGCATAAAGCTCACCTTCAAAAAGGATGCCATCGAGGCTATTGCGAAAAAGGCATGTGAGAACAATACGGGCGCCAGAGGGCTTCGTTCGATTATGGAAGGGATTATGCTTGAGTATATGTATACTCTGCCCTCAAAGAAGGACGCAAAAGAGCTTGTAATCACCAAATCCGCAGTAGAGAAAACTAAAAAGGCTATCGTTAAATAGAATAGATTATATTCAAGAGAGGAGGATTTTCAAAAAATCCCCCTCTCTTAAACTTTCCCCAAAACTATGATAAAAGGCTTGGAATAATCCAAGCCTTTACTTTATTTCTTTATTCTGTCACTAATTTTAGAAAGACGTGCTATAATCGCTGCTCCCTCTGCTCTGGTTATATTTTTATCGGGATAAAAAGTTCCCTTTTCATCGCTTCCGCCAAGAACTCCCGCCTCATAAAGCTTGAAGATTTCCTCGCCGTATTTATCTTCCTTTTTTACGTCGGGAATTTCTTTTATAGTGTTGAGCTTTATAAGATTCGTAGAGGTTACGGAATTTCTCAATATATACGCCATTTCCGCCCTCGTAGCAGGTCTTGTGTAATCGTCAAAGTCGTCCTTTGATATGATGTTCATTTTTATAGCATAATCAACGTACGCTTGATACCAAGGCGTTGTTCCAAGCTGGGGCTTTGCATAGCTTGAATTGTTAAGACACCAAATTCTCACCGCCGTCGTTATAACCTCAGCAAGAGTTATGTTCCCCGTAGGATTAAAGGTGTTTTCTGAGTTACCCATCATCAAAGAATAATGGTAACAATTATCCACAACGTCTTTATACCACGCCTTTTCGTCCACGTCCTTAAAATTCGGTTTAATCTTTTTCTTTGATTTCAACGAACTAAGCGAATACTTTTCAATTTTTTCTTCCTTATCGTTACATAATGAACAAACTTTTACAAATTTTCCGTTTCTCTCGGGAAGAGCTCGTATTTCTTCTGTCCAGTCTGTATATTGGTGATTAAGTTTGGGAATGGTTTCTGTCTTTTTCTGTTTATTGCACAGAGAGCAAACAGAAGCTTTTTCTCCCTTTTCATTACAAGTAGCTTCTTTTATAACACTCCATTTTTCATACTTGTGTGCAAGCTTTGTAAGTACTACTGTTTCAGTTGTCTTATTACAGCATTTACAAATAAACGCTTTTTCTCCGCTTGCCTCACAACTGGGCTCCTTTGTAGTTTTCCATTCGCCATACTTTCCGTGCTCCATATATATTTTTCTTGTTTCTTCTTTTCCGCATGCCTCACAGACTCTCGCTTCAAAACCATACCTAGTGTTTGTAGGCTCTGTTTTTACGTACCAATCGCCAAACTTGCAATCTTTCTTATCAATCAAATACTCAGTTCCTATTTTATCGTCGCAAATATAGCAGTATCGGTCTTCGTATCCATATGATGTGCAGGTAGGCTCTTTTGTAACTACTGAACGATAGGTTCCGGGATACTTTTCATGGTCTCGTGTAAAATCAAGTGTATAATAAGCGTCCTCGTCAATAGAAGACCAAAAACGCCAAGTCATATAATACCACGTATCAGGTTCTAAGTCGCTATAATTAATAGTGAACTTATTCGCACTTGAGCTATTAAGCCCAACACTAGGCTGATTAAGAGATTCTTCAAGTCGGAAAAAATCTCCCATAAATTTATAAAGCTGTCCTGGGTTCTTACAAATAGAAACGTCCAAACGAGTATTTAAGTTATTGACAACTACCAAATCCTGAAATTTCGCCTGTGAGCAATACTCTTCCGAAGGAATTTTGAACTTATACCATACGCCCCATTTAGCGTAATCACTTTTTACAAAACCGTTTGTAATATCAATTTCAATGATAGGATAATCGGTTAAGCCCATGTGAAAGGTTGCTATTTTATCCTTATAAGAAACAGTTGCTATAATGTCCTTGTCATCAGCATAGCTTAAACTGTCGCTTTTAGTTGTTATGGTAACCAAGTCGGTCACGTCTCTTGTTTGTCCGTCAGAAAAGGTTGCAACTACCTTCAAGCCCGTATAATCGTATTCTTCCCCTACCGTATAAGCGAGCTTGTCGGGAAGCGATTCTATTCTAAGAGATGAAACGGGAACATTTACGTCTATCGTCTCTCCGCTTTCATTTTCGGAAATAGTAAAGCTATAATCTGCACTTGAAAATGAATCTGATTTTTCTATGACAAGAGAATAAATTCCTTCTTCACAAGTAATTTTGCATGATGATGTAGATGGATTGTTTCCATTGCTTTCAAAGGATATGACCTCACTTGCGGTATGCCATCTTCCGTTATAAAGTGTAACCTTCCAACACTTTTCATTTGTATCAAGAACCTCGTGATTGAATTCAATTGTAACGTCACGTTTTGAATCGAGCTCAAACTCATACCAATCATTATCGTTCTCTGTAATTACCGCACCTTTATAAGTATTACCAAGCTCTACAGAATTAGGGGCTTTGCCACCTCTATTTTCATCCTCCCAATCGTCAGCCACCTCATAATTGATTTTGAAATCATACGCTTTACCTTCATAAGGTGCATCTGTCGGCTTTGCAATTCTTAAATAATACGTTCCTGCTGAAAGACCGTATGAACAGGTAACTCCATTTTCATTACCAGGAAAAAAATATGAATAATCATCCCACACCCACGCGTTACTTCCTTCACCAATAATGACTAACCCCAACAGATATTCGGTACTGTGGCTAACATCTAAAGAATACAATGCTAACTGCCAACAGTTTGTTGAACTACTGGTTATATCATGATTGAATTCAATATTTACCTTGCCGTCTTCACTTATAGTAAAATAATACCAATCTTCATCAAAAGAATTAAAAGCGGTCATTATTTCATTTTCATAATAATTGTATGACAAGGAACCATTATATTTTTTATTTACACTAATTAAATTTGCATTTTCAGCTTTGTTATTGCCTTCAACCTCCCAATTATCAGCTGAATTATAATTGATTGTAAAGGTGTATGGAACATCACCATAGGACTTTAGTCCATAAATAGCAATATAATACGTTCCTGCTGAAACGCCTACATTATCCGTGGTGTTCTCAGTAGTATCTTTATGAAATACTATCCAATGTTCATGAATGTCCACTCCCTTTGAATCATATAAATTAATTGCCCAAAATTCGGGTCGGTCTCCTCTATATTCTTCGTCGAAGGGTACGTGGTCGAACTCAACGCTTATGTATCCGTCTGCTGGTACGTCAAATTTATACCAATGAGGAGAACCGCCCTCATAGCTACAACCTTCGACTAATGCGTTTGGAGCAATTTCAATTGCTGTTTCGCGAGTATTATAATATGAAAAAGCGGTAATAGTAAGCGTTAGAAGAAGAATAACACTAACAAAAAATAATCTGCCTATTTTTTTATAAATTATCATTATAAAACATCTCCTATTATTTCCCTCGTCTAAAGAGCATTAGCGGTTGTGATACCACAACCGCCCATACTTTTTAGACAATCATATGTTGAGCATTTTGCCTGCTTTCTTACTGAAGCATATCCTTAGCAGATTCAATAAGCTCGTGGCAATCCTCGCAGCATGCAAACTCTTGTCCTGCAAGCTCTATTGTGTACTGCTTACCTGATTTTTCTTGTCCACACTGTGTGCAAGTAAACTTGCCACAAGAGGTAAGAGCAATAAGAGTAACAACACTAACTACCAAAAGTATAAATTTCTTCATAACAATATCCTCCTTATTACACAAACTATACTAAAATATTAGTACAATGACATTATATATCAAAATTATTAGTATGTCAATGGTTTTTACTAATTTTTTTCTATAATTATTCATAAACAGGCAAATAATTCTATAAAACGATTATAGGAGAAGAAGTTATGAACAGAATAAAGGATTTAAGAGAGGACAGAGATTTAAGACAGATTGACGTCGCTAATGCAACAGGTATTGACCAAAAGACACTTTCAAACTACGAAACAGGCAAGACAAACCCTGACAGTTTTGCTATAATAGCCCTTGCAAGATTTTTTGAAGTAAGTACCGACTACCTTTTAGGCGAGAGTGATATTAACGTGAAAAACAAGGATGATATTTTGAAGCACCTTGAAAATATTGAAAAAGAAATTAACGACATCAAAAAGGCTATTGTTAAATAGGATTGATTATATTCAAGAGAGGAGGATTTTCAAAAACCCCCCCTCTCTTAAACTTTCCCCAAAACTATACTAAAAAGGACTTCTTACGAAGTCCCTTTAACTATAGAAGTTTTTGAAAGAGCGTGTGAGAGGAAACTTTTTTCAAAAAGTTTCCCCTCAAAATTCTTTATAATCATTATTTCATTTTCGGTTTTAACCAAAATCTCTAAAAAATTAATCCAGCTTATCAAATATCTTGGTTATCTGCTTAAAGTGGAGTCTTACACCCTTATAACGCTTTGCATAGTAGGACTCGAAGTTGGGTGAAGCCTGGTCGAAGATTGCAGAAAGCAAAAATCCGAAGCCGTCGAATGCACCGTATATATAACCGAACTCGTATGTACGTCCTTCGTTTATCATATCAAGAACTTCCTTGGACTCGTTGTCACGGAGATATCTGGTCTTAAGTGCAATCTCATAAAGTGTAGGAATTACCTGCTTGTAGGATTCAGCAGAAAGAGCTTCAACGATAGTACCTACAAATTCTGTGTCCTTAACTGTCTTGGGAACTGCGAGAACACCGTGCTCGCCGGATGCCATAGTATGATAATCCTTCTGATGCTCGTCCCACTTAGGCATAGGAAGAAGTCCGTATTCGTCCTCAAAGTTACGAAGTCCCTCGCCTGTAGGTGAACCAATTGTGGAAATTGTAAATATAGCCTTCTTATCCATAAACAAGTTGGGCTCGGATGTATTTCTATGGTCGTAGTATATACCTGTAGTGTTATAAACCATATCGTGAAGTGTTGCACATATCTGGTTTATCTTGTCTGTTTTTACCGCTACAACGGGAACGCCTTCCTCATCCTTTTTAACTGTGGGGTTATCAAACGCCCAAAGCCATGAGTTGATAGCGCATCCGTAGCTATAGTGCTGCTGGAAGCCGTAGAAGTCGCCTGCCGACTTATTACCGTCACCGTCGGAGTCAACGTATACGTCCTTTAGAAGATTCATAAAGTAATCAAACGTCCAGTCGCCGTTCTTTACGACCTCGTAGAGATTGCCCATATCGTATGAGTTTGCAAGGTTCTTGTTAAAGAGCATACAGTATGCGCCGGATACTGCACAATAATTAAGGTCGGACACCGCAAGAATACACTTGCCGTCGTAGGTAAGGTCTGTTGCATTGGAATCAGGCCACCAAGGCTTTGAAAAATCTACGTTAGGAATGTCATACCAGTTAAGGAATACGTTCTTAAGTACTATACCGCCTGCCGAAGCACAGTGGGAAGAGAACAAATCAAATTCGTCTGCACCCGAAAGGATAGTCTTGGTTACCCATGACGCAACGTCGTCGTAACGAGCATTATACACAACCTCAATATTAACGTTGAAACGATCTTCAACTATCTGGTTGCGCTTTGCAATAGCGTCGGTAATAAGGTTACCTTGGTTTATCTTTTCGGGATCGGGAGCAATGTCGCTCTTGTGATGGCTTACAACTCTAAAGCTTCTGCCACCAAAATCATAATCGGGAAGCTCATCATCAATAGCCGCGCGTTCAGCGAAAATGTCGCCCTCCCCTGCAGGCTTAGTAGAAGTTGACGTACCTGCGGGATTTTTTTCCTCTGTTTCTTCACCGCAGGACGCAAGTGAGAAAACAAGAGTTGTGAAAAGCATCACAAGTGCAAGTAATATTGATAAAAATCTTTTCATAGTATTTTCCTCCATTCCATATATTTTTATTATACTAAAAATAAAGTTTAATGTAAATATAATTTTATCCAAAAAATCTTATTGTTTTTTGGGAATATTGACAATGATCAACGTCTTTACTTTTTTATCACGAAAGAATATAATCTACGTGGAACTTTTTGAGTTTTTTTGAGTCTAAAAAGAAAAAAACGAAAGGACTGATACCGTGAAAGGCAAAGAGCGTTGCAGAATACTCAAGGAAATAAGAGCGAGGATTGCGGAAGAAAACGGAATAGAATTCACTATATCAGAATGCAGCCACAAGGGTGACTGCCTTGGCACTTGTCCTAAATGCGAGTCTGAGGTGAGATACCTCGAAAGGCAGCTTGAAATAAAGAAAAGACTTGGAAAGAGCATTGCGGTAGCAGGAGTTGCGGCAGGAATAACTCTGTCCTCGGTAGGCTGCAGCTACGTAGAAGAAAAGCTTCACACTGAAACCATTCAGGGAGATATGCGGGTTGAGGAAACCTTCAACGAAATAGACGGTCTTATAGTGGATTCCGAAGATGATAAGGAGCTCACAGATGCGGAAATTCCGGGAGAGCTTGAGCCTGAACCGGAAGAGGCAGAAGTGCTGATGGGAGAGCCTGTACAGTATTTTCTTCCGCTTACTCCGGAAGAATTCGAGGGCTATGACGAATTCTTTATAAACGAATGCCTCATAGGCGAAAATATAAAATCCGTAAGAGAGCTTTGGGGTGACGAGGATATGAGTCAGACAAAGCAGGACGGAAACGTTGCCTCCTATTTTACCGAGACAATGGATATTGTAATATACTTTGAGGGTGAAAGCGGAGCTATAACAAGAGTTGAGCTTATAATAAATGAGTAAATTTATAGGTATTTCGAGACATAGGCTTGGCGTTGACGGAGAAGGCGTAACCACCCTCGTATGCTTTCACGGCTGTCCTCTCAGATGTAAATACTGTCTTAATCCGAAGTGTTTTGACAAAGATGCAAAAGTCACCGAGCTCTCACCCGAGGCACTCTACGAAAAATTAAAAATTGATGACCTTTACTTTACGGCGACTGGTGGCGGGGTTACCTTTGGAGGTGGAGAGCCACTTTTAAACAGCTCCTTTATCAAGGCGTTTCGTGAGATTTGCGGTGGTACTTGGAAAATAAATATAGAAACCTCACTGAACGTACCCTCAGAAAACGTAATGGAAATAGCAGATACTGTGGATTATTTCTTCGTTGACGTAAAAGACACGAATCCCGAAATATACCGCCGTTACACAGGAA
>JAZNYT010000064.1:0-2819 GCA_045594565.1 Eubacteriales bacterium | reverse complement strand
TATTCGTAAATTAAATAGAAAACCGCCTGTTCAATACAGACTTGAACAGGCAGCTTAAAATATTCTTTTTTGTGTCTACTAACTATTGACTATTTCACTCAAGGCTCTTTTTAATTTTTTATTGCAATATAAAAAATTTATTGTTCTTTTAATGAGTCGTAAAGAACGAATCCCTCGCAGGCGTGATTTGTGCTCCAAACGTAATTGGCAATACTTTCACAAGGGTAAAAAATCGTTTTTCCATCTTCAAGATTTTTTATGTAAAAGCCGTCTTTGTGTTCGGGAATAGTGTTCTCATAATTGAAATTAGTATAAACAAGGTACTTGAGGTCGGGAGAAAGCTTTGCATCAAATGCGTAATCCAAAAGGTGAGTGAGCTTTTCTGTTTCAAGGTTATACATATACAGCTTTTGCTTTTCTTCCGCCCCTCTTTCGATGAGAAGTATATTGTTCACTTGGTCTATAACGTGTGCATAACTACATTCATCGTACGGTATTTCATAGATTGGTTTATTTTCATACACCCCGTCGGGAATATATACCTGATAAATCCAATCGACGTTCTCACCGTTAAACGCGTTGACAACTTTACCGTTTTCAATTATTTCTAACTTGCTTTGCCATTTGTGATGCACTAGTTCGTCAGTACCCGTGTCCTCAATGTGCCTAAAGGATAGTCTTTCAAATTGTTTTAAGTCTTCGGATATCTTTGTGATTTTACTTTCAAAAAGGAATTCTCGAAATAGTTTTCCCTCGTCACTTTTTATATCAACGTTCAAAAAAGTTCCGTCTATAATATTGCTTGTCGTCTTGTATTTATCGTTAAAAAGCTTATAAATTTCTTTCCCTTCATTAAGAGTATCGGTGTCGGGAGTCAGAAATGCGTATCCGTAAATAAGACTTCCGCCGTTTGTATATACCTCTTCTGCAAATTTTACAAAGGGCACGTATTCTCCCCAAACAAACTCGTTAATTTCGGAGAGAGTCGGTGCTACGTACTCTCCCACCTCAAATTCTTCGGGAAACGGAATATCTAATTTTTTTGTTCTCGTAAGAGTAATAATGGCAAGCTCACCGTTGATAGGTAAAACAAAGGCATCGTCTGTCATGTGCTTCACCTGATAGCCTCTGTTATAGTCGGGAGAATACCTTAAATCATCGGCTTCAATGAATGGTTCGACAAGCGTTTCGCCTTCAATGGATATAAAACCGTATTTGTTTCCCACTCTTGCAAGTGCAATTCCGTTGTTAAAGAAGCCGATTTCGTCAAAAAAGTCACTTATTGCGACGCCGTCTTTATAAAGCTGTTGCTTATATGCTCCGGGCTCTCCCGTTTGCACTACCTCAATGCCTTCGGGATAGCACGAGATTTTTGCTCTATCGGTCACGGCGGTATGCGAGGGGTAATCAATATCTATGATTTTACCCGTTCTGTCAATAAGAAAGTGCCGTTCTTTCAGAGTTTCTTCTTCAAGTGCAGTCAAAACGAGTGAATTGTTTTCAAAGGCAAAAAACTCTTTGTAAGTCTTGATATTATTGGTTTTAAAGCCTGTGAATTTCGGATAATTTATCGTAACGCTTTCTCCATTGTATTCAAAGGCGTCAATAAGGCTGCTAATATCGTGTGAAGCGTATTTAAAGGTTTCGCCCTCGTCGAGCCTTGCAAGGTCAATTTTTTCAAATTTGAAATCGGGAGCAGCTTCTTTTTCGTCGAAAGCGCTATGAGGCATTCGCCAGCCGTTTTCGGTTTCTATAATAACAAAAGTTCTCTTTTCTTCAAATTCACCCAGAACGTAGGTATCAACGGAAAATACAAGCACACCCTTATATTGCTCGGTAAGTCTTACGGTCTTGTAATCGTAGCTTATGGCGTTTCCTCTTGCTGTATCCTCGCAATAAAGCTTCCCGTCTTTTTCTATGAACTTTTTATTATATGAGTCCCCTTCGTAAATGAGTGATGAAAAACGATTAATTCCATAGGACTTCGTAAATACCTCAAAAACCGCATCTTGTATATCCTCTAAGGTTTTATACTCTTCGGAATTCATATAAATATATGTACGACCTTTATAAACTATCTGGTCATCTGAATAAGGTGGAGATGAGTGCAAAAGATTATTTTCTACAAATATTGCTTTATCGAGAAGGTCCTTGAAAATTTTCACAGCCTCATCGTTTGAAATTTTGTCACTTTTTTCAAGAAGGTGTCGGTTGATAAAAAAACTACCTCCTACTTGAAAGGTTAAAACGTCTGAGTCATTAAGCAGAGTTTCGTTTATTTGCTCATCATCGTCAGATTCTTCAAGGGACTTTGTTGCTTCTGACTCCGACTCGGTTATTTTGGTGTTATCGACAGATGTTTGCGGAGTTTGGGGAATTTCTTCCTTCGTGCAAGAGAAGAGGAATAAAAGTGTGATACATAAAAGTGTAAAAAGTTTTTTCATAAAACACCTCCTGAATAAAATAAAAAGTGCGTAGCCGAAGTTACGCACTGAAAAATGCACAACTCCGATTGCTGCGACACAAATCTTTCTCATACATAAGCATATGAAAATGAGTATGCATTTTTACACATATAAAAATACACACTTATGCAGAGAATTATTCAATTTGTGTCGCATTTTTATTATATCTAAAAATTCTATTTTTGTCAATCCTTGAGTGATTGTATGATTATATTTGTTATGATACAATTGATGGGTGACAAATAAAAAAAGAAAATAGACTCCAATGTGATATAATGTTAATAACTACAAAAACACAAATCGCAAGGAGCTATTTTCTATGGACATTATATCATCAAATGCACACTTTCGTCA
>JAZNYT010000063.1:0-5801 GCA_045594565.1 Eubacteriales bacterium | reverse complement strand
CCCACACTTGTCGTAGACAAATGTGGGTTCTTTTCTGGTGCCGGTGGCGGGGGGAGGTCTGCTACGCATACCTATTCGCTCGAGTAAAACTCTCGCGTTCCTGCCTAAAAACAGTCCACCGGACTGTTTTTTTGACGGCAGTATCCCTCTCAGGGTTCGACCCCCTCCCAGTTTATCTACAAACAAAAAAGATACCCGAGAGGGTATCTTTTCTGTTTGGTGCCGGTGGCGGGGGTCGAACCCGCACGGTATTGCTACCGCGGGATTTTGAGTCCCGTACGTCTGCCAATTCCATCACACCGGCAAATTTACTTTTGAATTATAGCACAGTTTTACATTTTTTTCAATAGCATTTTGAAAAAAACTTGATTTAGTAAAAAAAGAGGAGTATAATTTAGAAAAAAAGTTAAAGAGGTTTAAGACGTATGAAAATTACTGAGCTTTTAAAAAGAGATACCCTTTCTCTCTCCTTTGAGGTTTTTCCTCCAAAGACCGAGACGAGCTTTGAAAGCGTTAAGAGTGCTACCGAGGAGATTGCGAAGCTTAAGCCTTCTTTTATGAGTGTAACCTACGGTGCAGGGGGCGGAACGAGCAAATACACCCTCGATATCGCAAAGAATATAAAGGAGCTTTACGGAGTACCCACTCTCGAGCATCTTACCTGTGTATCCTCCGACAGAGAAACCGTTGCCGAAAAGATTCGTGAAATCAAGGATGCGGGAATAGAAAACGTAATGGCACTTCGCGGAGATATTCCCGAAGCGCTAAAGGACGCCGACAGAAGCCGTTGGGACTATTCTCACGCTATCGACCTTGTTAGAGAATTGAAAATTGCAAACCCCGATTTCTGTATAGGAGGCGCTTGCTATCCCGAAATTCACCCCGAAAGCGAGAACCAAAAAGAAGATATAAAGCATCTTCGTGAAAAGGTAGATGCAGGGTGTGACTTTCTTACAACACAGATGTTTTTTGACAATAACCTTCTATATAACTTTCTTTACAAGATACGCGAGGCGGGGATAACAGTGCCTGTAATTCCCGGCATTATGCCTATAACGAATGCAAATCAGGTTGCCCGTGCGATAGAGCTTTCAGGCTCCTTTATGCCTCAGAGATTTAAGAGCCTTGTAGATAAATTCGGACACAGTCCCGATGCTATGAAGCAGGCGGGTATTGCTTATGCCACAGACCAGATCATCGACCTTTATGCAAACGGCATAAAAAACGTACACGTTTACTCTATGAACAAGCCCGACGTTGCCGCGAAAATCCAAAGTAACCTGTCGGATATTATAGAAAAATGACCCTGTACACCTTAAAAGAACCCCCAAAAATATCAAAAAAAGAGATTTTGAGATATGCAGGGGCGAAAAATGACGGACAGTATGAAACTCTTCTTGACGAGTGTATAAAAGAGTGCGAAGAGGTGATAGTATATCGTCTTTGCTATGAAATCTGTCCTCTTGAAATAAAGGACGACGTCCTAAAAATAGGCGAGATGTCTTTTTACTCAAAAGACCTTGCAAAATGTCTTGGCGAATCGAAAAAGGTTATAGTGCTTGCTGCAACTCTCGGTGTGGGACTCGACAGACTTATAAACAAATATTCGAAGATCCTACCCTCAAAGGCACTTTTCTTTCAGGCTATAGGAAGTGAGAGGATAGAGGCGCTCTCAGATGCCTTTTGCCGTGACTTTGGAAAAGCACTCACCCCACGCTTCAGCGCAGGCTACGGAGACCTTTCCCTTGAAGCACAAAAAGAAATTTTTAAACTCCTTGATATTACAAAGACGATTGGCGTAACTCTTACCGACGGCTTTATGATGTCGCCTGTAAAATCCGTTACCGCCTTTGCAGGAATAAAAGAATAAGAGGTATATATGAGCTTTCTTGAATTTCTTAAAAACAATATAGTTTTCCTTGACGGAGGAATGGGTACACTTCTTCAGAAAAAAGGACTTACTGCGGGTGAATATCCCGAAAAATGGAATATAACACATCCCGAAACTGTCACGTGTGTTCACCGCGATTATTATAATGCCGGAAGTAACGTTGTATGTACGAATACCTTTGGTGCAAACTGTCTTAAATTTGATGAGGGCGAGCTTGAAGAAATAATAAAGTGCGCTATAGACAATGCTAAAAAGGCAAGAGACACCTCGGAAAACCACGGTGAAAAGTTCGTCGCCTTCGATATAGGCCCGACAGGTAAGCTTCTCGCTCCTCTCGGTGATTTGGATTTTGAGGACGCGGTTGAGGTTTTCGCAAAGAGTGTAAGGATAGCAAACAAGTATTCCCCCGACCTCTTTATTGTGGAAACTATGAACGACTCCTATGAAACAAAGGCGGCTCTTCTTGCGGTAAAGGAAAACACAGACCTTCCCGTAATCGTTACAAACGTTTACGGAGAGGACGGAAAGCTTATGACGGGAGCAACTCCCGAAGCGATGTCGGCACTTCTTGAAGGAATGGGAGCCGACGCTATAGGAGCCAACTGTTCACTTGGACCGAGAGAGTTAAAAAGGGTGGCGGAAAGGCTTCTCAAGGTAACCTCCGTACCCGTGGTACTCAAGCCCAATGCAGGGCTTCCGAGAGTTGAGAATGGAAAGACAGTCTTTGACATAACACCCATCGATTTTGCAAGAGAGCTTTCTGATATAATAAAAAAAGGCGTGAGAGTTGCAGGCGGCTGCTGCGGAACAACTCCCGAATATATAAAAGCACTCACAGATAAATCGAAGGATATAAAGCCCTCGCCTCTCACAAAGAAAGATATTACCGTTGTGTCCTCCTATACCCACTCAGTAGAGTTTTCGGATAAGCCTATCCTCATCGGTGAAAGAATCAATCCTACCGGTAAAAAGCGTTTCAAGGAAGCGCTTATCGGGGGAGATATGGGATATATACTTAACGAAGCGGTCAAGCAAGAGGAAAAAGGAGTTCATATTCTCGACGTGAATGTGGGGCTCCCGGAAATTGACGAAATAAAGATGCTTGAGTCGGCGGTTTGTGAGCTTCAGACAGTCACCGACCTTCCTTTGCAGATAGACACGGCAAATCCCGAGGCTATGGAGAAAGCCCTTCGCCGATACAACGGTAAGGCAATGATAAACTCGGTTTCGGGTAAAGAAGAGAGTATGGAAAAGGTGCTTCCTCTCGTTAAGAAATACGGTGGCGTCGTGGTTGCTCTCACCCTTGATGAAAAGGGTATCCCCGACAGTGCCGAGGAAAGATTTGAGATTGCAAAGAGAATTCTCAAAACCGCCGAGGAGTACGGAATAGAGAAGAAGGATATCATTTTTGACACCCTTGCTATGACTGTAAGCGCCGATAATAAATCTCCCTCTGTAACCTTGAATTCTCTTAAAATGATAAATGAAAGGCTTTTTGCACCTACCTCTCTCGGTGTTTCCAATGTGTCCTTCGGACTTCCGAACCGCGATGCGGTAAATAGCACGTTCTTTGCTTTAGCTCTTGAAAACGGACTCTCTGCAGCTATTATGAATCCCTATTCCGCAGAGATGATGAAGACCTATTATACCTATCTCACTCTTAAGGGCTTTGATGAAAACTGTGCAGAATATATCGCTCATGCCGACGAGTTTACCGTCACAACCACAAACGACACTATAAAGAAGGAAAGCGTTGAGGCTTCCTCTGAGCTTCAGTACGCCATACGAAAGGGTATGAGGGAGAGAGCGGGGGAGATAACCTGTGATCTTATAAAGACTACCCCTCCCCTTGAAATCGTAAACACAGAGATTATTCCCGCACTCAACGAGGTGGGACGAGGCTTTGAAGAAAAGACGGTGTACCTCCCCTCGCTTCTCATGAGTGCCGAGGCGGCAAAGAGTGCCTTTGAGGTGATAAAAACAGTACTTTCGTCAGAAAATCGCGGTGACTCCAAGGAAATCGTTGTAATTGCCACAGTAGAGGGAGATATCCACGATATAGGAAAGAATATAGTAAAGCTTCTCCTTGAAAATTACGGATTTGAGGTAATAGACCTTGGCAAGGACGTAAAGCCTGAGATAATAACCAAAAAGGTAGTGGAAACAAGCGCTCCCTATGTTGGACTCAGCGCCCTTATGACGACTACAGTCCCTGCTATGGAAGAAACCATAAAAATGCTTCGAGAGAAAGCCCCTTGGTGCAAAATCGTTGTAGGCGGTGCGGTTTTGACAAAGGATTATGCAGAGAGGATCGGCGCAGATTATTACGCCTCCGACGCCATGGAGTGTGTTAAGGCTTTAATAAACGGGTGAGACCGCAACTATTTTATTTTTACTGAATTTTTCAAGATAAAAGGTATAAAAATATAGCAAAATTTTTTTCGGAACATAAAAGGCTGTGAGAGACACAGCCTTTTATAGTTGCTTTTCACAAATTTGACCTCTGCCGTACGGAGTACGCCGACGAAATCAAATTTGCGAAATCTCCCACCGTTTCTTTTAGCCTTAAGGCTTTAATAAACGGGTGACACCGCAACTATTTAAAGTAATTTAAAGTAATTTAAAGTAATAGTGCAAAAAAATACTTGTTTGGATTTTCCAAACAAGTATTTTTTATTACTTGATTTTTCTTACAACCTCGTCGCCAACCTCAGAGGTAGTAGCGTTTCCGCCGAGGTCGGGAGTAAGGACCTTCTTTTCAACAAGCACTTCTTCAATAATATCGATAAGCTTCTTGCCCCAGTCCTCGTGACCGAAGAAATCGAGAAGCTGACTTGCCGACCATACTGTTGCAAGGGGATTTGCCTTGCCCTGACCTGCAATGTCGGGTGCAGACCCATGGATAGGCTCAAACATAGAGGGGAAAGCTCTCTCAGGATTGATGTTAGCGCCTGCCGCAAGACCCATACCGCCTGCAATAGCGGC
Organism: Eubacteriales bacterium; assembly: GCA_045594565.1. GTDB lineage: Bacteria > Bacillota > Clostridia > Oscillospirales > SIG627 > RGIG6353. The sequence goes on along the minus strand of JAZNYT010000063.1, from coordinate 925 downwards.
ACCAAGGTCGGTGAGAATATCACCGAAAAGGTTTGAGGTTACAACCACCTCGAAACGCTTGGGGTCCTTTATCATGAACATACTTGCCGCATCAACGAGATAAGAATAGGTCTTAACCTCGGGATATTCACGGCCAACCTCGTTGAAAATCTGGTCCCAGAATACCATGGAGTAGTTGAGTGCGTTAGCCTTGCTGATGCTGGTGAGGGTCTTACCCTCCTTCTTCGCAAGCTCATATGCATAGCGGATAACTCTTTCACAGCCCTTGCGTGAGAAGACACCATTCTGAATTACCACCTCGTTGGGCTGATTCTTGAAGAGCCAAGCACCGCTTCCGGCATACTCACCCTCGGTATTTTCTCGGATGAATACCATGTCAACGTCCTCAGTGTTGGTATCCTTGAGAGGTGTTGGAGCGCCCTGAAGCAGTTTTACGGGACGAAGATTTATATATTGGTCAAAGCTCTTTCTTATAATGAGCAGAAGGTCCCAAAGAGAAATATGGTCGGGAACACCCGGTGCACCAACGGCACCAAGGAAAATCGCATCAAATTTTTTAAGAGTTTCGATGCCGTCCTCAGCCATCATTCTGCCTGTCTCTTTATAGTATTCACAGCCCCAGGGGAAGTGAGTGAATTCAAACTTGAAGCCACCGTCCTTTTCAGCTACCGCTTCAAGCACCTTTATACCCTCGTTTATTACCTCAGGGCCGATTCCGTCACCTGCAATGACGGCTATCTTATGTGTCATCATTTTTTATTCTCCTTTGAAAAGCTTGACAATTTCCTTTATACAGTCCTCTTCGATAGTCGGTGTGAAGGGAGAGGTAACAACCTCGTAGCCTCCAAGCTCAAACGCCTTTGTAGTGGGGAGATATCCCTCGTATCCGTTCATAGAACAGGAGGTCAGAATGAATTTGTCGGGA
>JAZNYT010000062.1:0-40957 GCA_045594565.1 Eubacteriales bacterium | reverse complement strand
GTGACGAGATAGACTCTATCTCCGATTTTGACGTTAATTCTCAAAGACGAATCGACACATTCAATGAGGTAAGTATTCTCCCTGCGATGGAGATATATGCCGACGAGGAAAGAAAGAATACTCTTGTCGAGGCTTTTTCTGACCGCGCAAAGCGTGAAAAGAGAGAAGAAGTAAAGGAGGCGCTCCTTCGTGAAAAGGAGGCGCTTGAAAATACAGGCTCGGTTGAGTTTGAAATGTATGCCGATATAATTTACCCCGAGTGCGAGACCTTTGCGGATTATCTCGGGGATGATACTCTCTTTTGTCTTTTTGATACTCCCAAAATCAAATCGAGACTTGACGGTGCCATGGCGCTTCTTTCCGAAACGGTAGAGGGACTTCTGGAAAGCCGTCCCGAGCTTTGGGCTATGGGTGGCTCGATGGGTCAAAACGGATACGACTATCTCAAAGAAATAACCGATAATGCCACAAGCGTTGTTTTCAACAGCTTTACGACCGGTGAGGCGGTAAGGTATGACGATATTTTTTCAATAACCACAAGAAAGACCGTTTCAATGGCGCAGAATGCCGACTTGTTTTTCGATGACGTTGAGCATTTTTACTCCAGAAATTGCAGTATAGTAATACTTTCTGCCAACTCCATTTCCGCAAACAACTTAAAGGATTCCCTTGTTTCAAGAGGTATAAATGCACACCTTTCAAAGCCCGACGACGAGGAGATTTCGGGAAGCGTTGCGGTGGTTTCGGTTATGTCTCAGGACAAAACGGCGGTAACCTTAAAAGAAGGCTTCGAGCTTGTAAAGAGCGGCTTTGTTATGCTCACCGACAGAGTGGGTGAGGAGGAAAGGCGCGCCTCAAGACGTCACAAGATTAAATATAAGAGCTCCTCGAAGGAACGTATAATGTCATATAACGACCTTGAGGTGGGTGACTACGTTGTCCACGTTAATCACGGAATCGGAATTTATCAGGGCATCAAGAGTATGATAGTTGACGGTGTTCAGAAGGACTACCTCGTAATAAAGTATGCGGCTGACGACGTTTTATATCTTCCCTGTAACAGCCTTGATTCTATCTCAAAATATATCGGAGGTGGCGCCGAGGGAAGCGTTAAGCTCAACCGCCTTGGCTCACCCGAATGGAAAAAGGCAAAGAGCCGTGCAAGAGCGGCGGCAAGCGATATAGCAAAGGAGCTTATAAAGCTCTATGCGGCGCGCCGTGCCGTAAAGGGACATGCCTTCCCCGAGGATACACCCTGGCAGGCTGAGTTTGAGGGAGCTTTTGAGTACGACGAGACTGAAGGACAGCTCAGAGCCGTAGACGAGATAAAGCGCGATATGGAAAGCGAAGTGCCTATGGACAGACTCCTTTGCGGAGACGTAGGCTTTGGTAAAACCGAGGTGGCACTCCGAGGTATTTTCAAGTGTGTTATGGATTCCATGCAGGCGGCAGTCCTTGCTCCCACCACAGTTCTCGCTTGGCAGCACTATAATACGATCCTTTCAAGATTCCGCGGATTTCCCGTAAACGTGGCACTTCTGTCGAGATTTTCAACTCCAAAGGAGATAAAGAAAGCCCTTGAAGGAATAAAGGACGGAAGTGTTGATATAGTCGTAGGAACTCACAGACTTCTCCAGAAGGACGTTGAGTTTAAGCGCCTCGGATTCCTTGTAGTTGATGAGGAGCAGAGATTCGGAGTAAGCCACAAGGAAAAGCTCAAAGAGATGGCAAAGGGCGTTGACGTTCTCACTCTTACTGCTACTCCTATCCCCAGAACTCTCAATATGGCGCTCAGCGGAATCAGAGATATGTCGCTTCTTGAAGAAGCACCCAGTGACCGATTTCCCGTTCAGACCTACGTTATGGAATATGACGAGGCGATGATATACGAGGCCATAAGACGTGAGGTGAGGCGAGGGGGGCAGGTGTTCTATCTTATCAATAATACCGAGCTTCTGGAGGGCAGAGCAAAGAGAATAATCGACAACGTGGAGGGTGTAACAGTGGCAACCGCTCACGGCCACCTTGACCGCGAGGAGCTTTCTGAAATATGGCGTGATATGTACGACGGAAAGATAGACGTGCTTGTGTGTACCACCATTATTGAGACGGGTATCGACGTGCCCAACGCCAATACCCTTATTATCGAAAATGCCGACCATTACGGGCTCAGTCAGCTTCATCAGATAAGAGGACGTGTGGGACGAAGCACAAGAAAGGCGTGGGCATATCTCACTTACCGACCAATGAAGGTGCTTACCGAAATTGCAGAAAAGAGACTTTCTGCAATAAAAGAGTACACAGAATTCGGTTCAGGCTTCAAGATAGCTATGCGAGACCTTGAAATCAGAGGCGCAGGTAATATTCTCGGTTCGGAGCAGCACGGACATATGGACAGCGTAGGATACGACCTTTATATCCGAATGCTTGACGAGGCGATGAAGCTGGAGAGGGGAGAAGCGGTTGAAGTACCCGACGACGAAATAGATACCCTCATTGACCTCTCGGTAGACGCATTTATTCCCAAAACCTACGTTACGAGCGAAAAGCTCAGAATAGATATATACAAGAAGATAGCCGAGCTTGAAAACGAAGACGACGTATCCGAGCTCATCGACGAGCTTATCGACCGCTTCGGTGAGCCACCGCGCAGCGTTACAAACCTCATTGCCATATCAATGCTGAAAAAGAGACTGAAAAGGCTTGGAGTTTTGAAAACCGTACAAAACTCGGAGTCGGTGTATATCTATACAAACGCCGAAAACCTGAAGCCTGCCGAGGCACTTTGTATGTTTTACCAGAATGGCAAGCTTACCTTCCGTTCTTCATCCAAGCCGTATTTCGTATTAAAGACCGATAAGAAAAACGTTCTTGTTGACCTTGAAATATTTGCCGACGGCTATGAGGAGATAATAAAAAGAATAAATGAGAATAACTAGAAATATTCATAAATTTGTTGTATAATTACAAAAAATGCGAAAGAGGAAAGAAAATGAAAAGATATATAGCGCTTCTTTTGATTCTTGCAATGGCTCTTTTGACTTTTGCCTCCTGCTCGGGAGAAAAGAGCGAAACAGTATTTGCCTACGGAGATGCAAGCCTCAACGAGAATCTGTATTTTTACGAGCTTGCCATGATGAAGACCGAGCTTCTTCAGCAGTACTCGGGAGCATCTACTGATATACCAGCCCTCTGGGCACAGTCTATAGGCGATAACGTAACCTTTGACGACTATGCCTATGCACAGTGTCAGATGAATATAAGCACCGTTCTTTTCTTTGCAGATTATGCTATGAAGCACGGAGGAGAGCTGACGGCGGAGGATAAGAAGACTATCGACACCGCAATCGACGATATCATAAACGAATTCGGCTCCAAGGCAGCGGTAAATAAATATCTTGAAACCTACACTATAGATATCAATATGTACCGCGAATACCTTGAGCTTTACGCTATGTATAATAAGGGAATTACTCTTGCCTTCGCAGAAACGGGCGACTATGCCATATCCTACGAGGAGATGTACGATTATTACGAGCAGAATTTCGTGACAGTAAAGCACATAGCAATCGGTACGGAATATGCGGGTGCTGACGAGTCGGGCAACTTCGTTTACTATACCGACGAGGAGAAACAGGCAAAGCGAGACCATATAGATGAAATACTTACAGCTCTTGAAAACGGTGAGGATTTTGACAAGTACTACGCTTTGAGCGAGGACAAGCAGTCGGAGACCTATCCCGATGGCTATACTATAACAAAGGGCGTTCTCGATGAGACCATGAGGGGCTATGAAAACCTTGCCTTTTCTTTGGAAGAAGGTGAGTGGGATACCTTTGAGCTTGAGGGCACCAGCGTTTATATCGTAAAGAGAGTTCCTCTTCTTGAAGCTCACTTTAATAACTGTGCAAGCACTATAATGTCAACAATAGCACAGAAAAAGATGGCTGAAGCGGTGCTTGAAAACTATGAAAACCTTGTAATGAATCAGGACATCATCGACAGCTACAATATGTCGATGATACCCGTACTTGGATAAGGGAGGGAATTTATGAAAAAGATAATTGCTTTCGCTTTTGTAATATTTACGCTTCTTTTACTTGTATCCTGCGCTGACAAAAAGGAGTCGGAATGGGCTCTTTCCTGCGGTGACACTAAAATTTCGAAGAATGCATATCACGCACAGATCGTAACCTATAAAACAGAGTTTCTACTCAACTATCTCGGAGTAACAGAGGACAACGAGATGTATTGGACACAGGACTCACCCGGCGGAAGAATGGAAAGCGTGGGTGACGTCATCCTCAAGATGACACTTGAAGATATGGTACAGTTTGCATGGGTAGTTGACTATGCAAAGAAAAATGGATTTGCTATCGGAGAAGAAGAAAAATCCACAATAGAAGCAGACCTTGCGGAGTTGAAGTCGGGCTTTGATACGGATGAAAAGTATCTTGAATATATAGGAAAGCTTGGACTTGAGGAAGCTGACGTTAAGGAGTACGTTGAAAATACGTACCTGTATGACAAAGGCTTTGAAAAGCTTACCTCCGAGGGCGGACTTTACGAGATTAACGACGAGACTCTGATGAATTATTATAAGAAGAATTTCTATACCGTAAAGCATATTTTCCTCAACGACGTAAATAAGCTTGACGAAGAAGGCAATTCGGTGGATCTTACCGAAGAGGAGAAAAACGAAAAGTCACGAAAAGCAGAGGAGATTCTTGCAGACCTTGAAAACGGAGTTCCTTTCGACCTTTTCTACAGTATGAGCGAGGACGATGCCGCTGCATCTTACCCTAACGGTATAACCTTCACCAAGGGCGTTACTACCGACATTTCCTTTGAAGATGAGGTTGCCAAAATGAAGGTTGGCGACTACAAAATAATAAGACCCGAAAACGGCGGAGTATACGTTGTTGCAAGAATAGAGCTTGACGAAACGGCTTACCCCGACTTTGAGGAATATATCTACACCGCAGTATATCAGAGCATAACCGAGGATGTTTACCGCGACCACAGCCGTGAGGTAGAGGTAAATACAGAGGTCGTGGATAGCTTTGATATAACGAAAATACCCGTACTCAGTTAAAACAAAAAGAAGAATTACCCGTCAGAGTAATTCTTCTTTTACTTTTCTTCTGTATTCAGACGGAGTCATTCCCGTTGCCTTTGTGAAAAGTTTACTGAAATAATAAATATCATTTATTCCGATAGCAATGGCTGTTTCTTTAAAATGCAATCCCGATTTTATAAGGCTTTTTGCCTTATTTATTCTTATTGCCGTCAGATATTTTATAGGGGATACCCCCATTTCTTTTATGAAGATTTTGTAGAAATAGCTTTTCTCAACACCTGCCGCATTTGCTATATCGTCAAGAGAAATGGACGTGTCGAAATAGTATTCCATAAAGGCTATACCTTTGTTGATATAATCCTTTTTTATATTACTTTTGCTTATATCTCCCTTTTCAAGATAGGAAAGTATTTCGAGAAGGAAGGCGGTGAGTCTCATCTGAGAGGGAATGCTTGTTTCTTTCCCGTAGGTGAGGCATTTCTGGATTGTATTTACCGGCGCATTGGAGTTTACCGAAATTACCGGATTTGTATGGGTTACGCCTATTTTTTTATATACGTTTTCTGCTTCGCTTCCTACAAAGTTCACAAAGCAGATTGTGCATTTTGTATCTTCGGTATAGTACTTTATTACTTCTCCCGGATATATGCAGAATATATCTCCCTCTTCATAATGAAAGGTACCTTCCTTTGTTTCAAAAAAACCATTACCGCTCATTATATAGTGAATAATATACTCATACCTTACCGTAGGACCGTGACAGAAATGCTTTTGAAAAACACCCGAGCCACAGGAATGAAGGGAAAGGGTGGCGGTATAGTCGCAGCTTGGATTTATATAAGTACCCGACGTTAACATAAATTCACCTCTGATGCTATTGTAACATAAAAAAATAAAAAAGCAATTATTTTACAAAAAAATTGCAATTATATTACATTGTTTTAAGAAAAATGGGTGGTAAAATATAAATATAAAATATTTTTTTGGAAGGAAAATAATATGTACGTACATAGACTTGGTTCTCGATTTCTTAAATGCCCCGAAAGAATAGAAGCGTTTTTTGATTATTTAGATGAGTACCCCGATTCCTGTCAACAGGTATGGCTTTCAAGCCTTTACGGATTTCCAAAGATAGAAAAGCATATTGAGATGGCAGAGGAATTTAAGAGTCTTGCGAAGCGCCTTCGCGATAAAGGGATAGGAGTTTCTCTCCAGATTTCCAACACCCTCGGTCACGGACCGTCAGGACTTTCGAACGATAATACGGGACTTTTTGAAAACGAAGACAATATGATAGTTAAAGAGAACGGTGAAAGAAGTAACTGTATTCTTTGCTCAACCGCTCCTCAAATGCTCGAATATCTTGCAGAAGAGGTGAAAGTTTATCTTGAAGCTATCAGCCCCGACGGAATATGGGTTGATGACGACCTTCGTCTTGACCGTGAGCATAATTGCTATTGTGACAGATGCATTTCTCTTTTCAACGAGCATAACGGCACAAGTCTCACACGTGAGGAAATAGTAGAAAAGATGCACATCGACAAAAAGGTGCGCGATATGTGGGTAAGCTTCAACGCTTGGCGTATGGGAAACGTTGCAAGAGTGGTGGGCGAAGCGGTACGTAAGTATTCTCCGTCTACGTATACCGCTCTCCAGAACGGAGCTCACGGACATTTCAAGGGCGAGTGGCAAAAGGCGGTATTCGATGAATACTACAAGGCAACCGGCAATGAAGGACACTTCAGACCCGGCGGCGGTGCTTACGATGACGTTGACCCAAACAACTTCTTTTTGAAGTCCTATTACTTTGCACATCAGACACGCTTTCTCCCCGAAAGTGTTAAGGATATATGCCCTGAAATTGAAAACCTTCCCGACACGGTTTACGGAAAATCTATTGCGGGACAGATTTTTGAAACAGCCTATTACCTTGCCGCCGCATCTGCAACCAGTATGAGCTACGCTACTATGATGAGAGTTTACGAGCCTATGGAATGGCTTTGCGGTCAGCTTGTGGAGATGCATAAGAACTATAAATATTTCGCTAAAATGGCAGAGGTAAATAAGAGAACGAGAATGGGCGGCGTTGAGCTCTATATTCCCGAAACACCTTGGCGCGTTCTTGATTCGAAAGTGCCTTTCGACTGGGAGCCTCACAGAATTACGGAGGGCACAAGCTTTATGCGCTGTGCTATACCCGTGTCTCTTTATAAGAATAAAAAGGGTGCGTATATTCTCCACGGCGCCCATGCCGAGGGACTCACCGACAGTGAAATAAGGATGCTCCTTCAGGGTAACGTTTTCTGCGACGGCAGAGCCGCCGAGGTGCTTATCGAGAGAGGCTTCGGCGAAAGCCTTCCCATCAAGATAGAAAAGCGTGATATGAGAGGGTATATCGAAACCTTCACTGACCACCCCATCTGCCGAGGAGTATACAGCAAGAACTGGTCTATGAATTTCTTTGGCTCTGTTCATTACACTATAACGGGCGGCGACTTTGAAAAGGTTACGGAATATAAGAAGGGTAACGAGTCGGGCGGTGTATCGGGAGCAGTGGTTAAAACTGCAGAGGGTGGCAGCTGGTATGTTGCGGCTTATACCCCTTGGACATGGCAGGGCGTTCTCAGCTTCGATATGAGAAACGTTTATATGAACGCTCTTGAATACATCGGAGCCAAAACCGATGCACGACTTCTCGACAGAATACCCGCTCACGTATTCCCCAGAATCGATGAAAACGGCAAGACGGTATCGGTGTCCGTTACCAATACAACGGTAGGGGAGTCGGGTGAATTACATCTTCTTATAAAAGACCCTGCAGGAGATAAATTTACCTTCTGCCAGATAAATGGAGAGATGATTTCGGTTTCATCCGAAAAGACCGATGAAGGAACCGTCGTAACACTTCCCTCTGTTCGTCCTTGGGGTGTTGCAACTGTTTTTGCGGAATAGGGAACTTTTTTCAAGGCTTTCTGTCTAAAAGCAAAAAGGAGGCTTAAGAATGAAAAAATTACTTTTGTTGCTTTTACTGATTTTTGTTTTTGCGGGCTGCGAAAAAGAAGCGGAAATTGTTGAAGATAAGGCTACCGTCAAGGAAGAATACGCGGAGAAATGGACTATTGAAATGACGGTAAGCGAAGTTACACCAACCTCTCTCAAGTGGAAGCTTACTCACAAGGGAGACAGGATAGAAAATCTGTTTGGCGGTGAATTTTTCATAGAAAAGCTTACAGATGGCGAGTGGACTGAGGTACCTGCTTTGTGCGAGCCCATGTGGTATTTGATAGCCTACCACATTCCGCACAACGGAAGCTATGAGTCTGAGGTAAATTTCGAGTGGCTGTACGGTGTGCTTCCCGAGGGGCATTACCGAATAGGAAAAGAGGTAACCGTTGAAGGTGAAAGAGAGGGTGTTTACGCTCCTGTAAAATTTTCCGAAGACATAATTTATTACGCAGAATTTGATATTTAAAAATTCTGCAATACTAAACCACTTTGTGCATACCTACAAAATAAGTCTCCTATGGAAGCATAGGAGACTTATTTTTGTTGCCATTTAATTCGGCAATAAGTTTTTTGAAAATATTTCCTTTAATACTCTTGACAAGTAGACAAAGTTGTGATATCATACTATACTGCATCATAATGCGAAATATGCCCATTTTTGCAAAAGAGACAAAAGTAAACTTTTTGAAAACTTTTTAAAAACCTTTTGTAAATTTTGCGAAAAAAGCGTGTTTTGTGCCTAAAAAGCACCATTTTGCGACTATGTCGCTGGGAATAAAAAGAAATGGAGAGTGATTTGTTTTAATGGCTGTAGAACTCAATGAAAGAGAACTGAAGTCAGCAGGCCTCAAAAAGAAACAGCTCGGAAGAAATATCCGAATGAGCTTTTCTAAAATTGACGAGGCGATTGATATGCCAAATCTCATAGAGGTTCAGAAGAAATCTTATGAGTGGTTTATCAAGGAAGGTCTTATGGAGGTGTTACGTGACGTATCTCCCATCGTGGATTACTCGGGCACCCTTTATATTGACTTTGTTGACTTTACAATTGACGATAATCCCAAATATCCTGTTGAGGAGTGCAAGGAGCGTGACGTAAACTACGCTTGCCCTCTTAAAGTAAACGTTCGACTGACCAATAAAACAACGGGAGAGATAAAGGAATCTGTTGTATATATGGGTGACTTCCCCATAATGACAGACAACGGTACCTTTGTCATCAACGGTGCGGAAAGAGTTATCGTATCTCAGATAGTTCGTTCTCCCGGTATATACTATAACGTTGAAGTAGACAAGATGGACAAGAAGCTCTATTCAGCTACCGTTATCCCCTACAGAGGCGCGTGGCTTGAATATGAGACCGACGTCAACGATATATTCTACGTAAGAATAGATAAGAACCGCAAGATACCCGTAACAGTTCTTATCCGTGCCCTTGCGCGTGAATACAGCGAAACCGCTGACGTTCTTGAAATATTCGGTAACGATACTGTTATTAAGAACACCATTCAGAAGGACCTCATCGATGAAACTGTAAACCGTTTCAAGTCAGAGGGCAAGACAACATCTGCTTACGATGAGTCGCTTAAGGAGATTTACCGTAAGCTCCGTCCCGGTGATCCGCCTCTCGTAGAGTCTGCCGAGAACCTTCTTAATGCACTTTTCTTTGATCCCAAGAAGTACGACATTTCAACTGTCGGACGTTATAAATTCAACAAGAAGCTTGCTATTTCCCGTCGTGTTGCGGGAAGAGTGCTTTCCCGCGATGCAGTTAACCCCTTCACAGGAGAGATAATCTTCGAAAAGGGTGAAAAGCTTGACCGCGCTAAGGGTGAAGCTATGGAATATGCAGGTATCACCGAGGTATGGGTAGAGGGTGACAAGAACGGAGACGAGGAGATCAAGGTATTCTCCAACGGCATGGTACATCCCGACAAGGTTCTTCCTTTCGAAGTAGCATCCATCGGTATCACCGAAATGGTAGACCGCACCACTCTTCTTGAAATTCTCGACGAGTGCGAGGGAGAAGAAGCTATCAAGGAAGCGATGCTTCGCCGCCGTGACGAGCTTATTCCGAAGAACGTTACAAGAGCAGATATACTTGCATCCATCAACTACCTTGTATGTCTCTACCACGAGATAGGCACCAAGGACGATATCGACCATCTCGGTAACAGAAGACTCCGCTCGGTAGGTGAGCTTCTCCAGAACCAGATGAGAATCGGTTTCCTCAGAATGGATAAGATTGTCAAGGAGAGAATGACCATTCAGGATATGGATTCGGTAACTCCTCAGGCACTTATTAACATAAGACCCGTTGTGTCCGCTATCAAGGACTTCTTCGGTTCATCTCCTCTTTCACAGTTTATGGATCAGGGTAACCCTCTGGGCGAGCTTACTCATAAGAGAAGACTTTCTGCCCTCGGTCCCGGCGGTCTTTCCCGTGACAGAGCATCCTTCGAGGTTCGAGACGTACACTATACCCAGTACGGCAGAATGTGTCCTATCGAGACTCCCGAAGGTCCCAACATCGGTCTTATCTCTTATCTTTCAACCTTTGCACGTATCAGCCCCTTCGGCTTCATCGAGGCGCCTTACCGCAGAGTAGATAAGGAAACAGGTGTTGTAACAAAGGAAGTAAGATACCTCACCGCTGACGAAGAGGACGAATATATCGTGGCACAGGCTAACGAGCCCCTCGACGCAGACGGAAGATTTATAAACAAGAAGGTAACTGCACGTCAGAGAGAAGAAATCGTAGTTGTTAATGCTGAAGACATCGACTACATGGACGTTTCTCCCAAGATGGTTGTATCGGTTGCTACCGCTTTCATTCCTTTCCTTGAAAACGATGACAACTCCCGAGCACTCATGGGATCTAACATGCAGAAGCAGGCAGTTCCTCTTATGATTAACGATTCACCCATTGTCGGTACCGGTATGGAGTACAAGGCAGCGGTTGACTCGGGTGTTACAGTCCTTGCAAAGAATGCAGGTATCGTTGACAGAGTTTCTGCTGACGAAATCATCATCAAGAACGATGACGGCATCAAGGACACCTACAAGCTTATTAAGTTCAAGCGTACCAACCAGGGTACTTGTAATAACCAGCGTCCCATTGTATCAAAGGGCGAAAGAGTAGAAGCAGGAGAGGTTATTGCCGATGGTCTTGCAACAAAGAACGGTGAAATTTCTCTTGGTAAGAACGCTCTTATCGGCTTCGTTACATGGGAAGGCTACAACTACGAGGACGCCGTACTTATTAACGAGCGCCTTGTAAGAGACGATATTTATACTTCTATCCATATTGAAGAGTATTCTCACGAGGCAAGAGATACAAAGCTCGGACCCGAAGAGATTACCCGTGAGCTTCCCTCCGTTGGTCCCGAAGCACTCAAGGACCTTGACGCCGACGGTATCGTTCGTATCGGTGCAGAGGTACATTCGGGAGATATCCTTGTAGGTAAGGTAACACCCAAGGGTGAAACCGAGCTTACTGCAGAGGAAAGACTCCTTCGTGCAATCTTCGGTGAAAAGGCAAGAGAAGTAAGAGATACCTCTCTTAAGCTTCCTCACGGAGAAAGCGGTATAATCATCGACGTTAAGGTATTCACCCGTGCAAATCAGGATGAGCTTGCACCCGGTGTAAATAAGGTAGTTAAGGTATACGTTGCACAGAAGAGAAAGATTTCTGTCGGAGACAAAATGGCGGGCCGTCACGGTAACAAGGGTGTCGTATCAAGAATACTTCCCTCCGAGGATATGCCCTTCCTTCCCGATGGTACTCCTCTTGACATCGTATTGAACCCCCTCGGCGTTCCTTCCCGAATGAACATCGGTCAGGTGCTTGAGGTACACCTTGGCATTGCTGCAAGAAAGCTCGGCTTCAAGATTATGACTCCTGTCTTCGACGGCGCAAAGGAAGAGAACATTGCAGAGCTTCAGCGACTTGCAGGTCTTGACCGTGACGTTATGCCCGGTGAAAACGTTGACGGTAAGAACGTTTATGAAGCAATCGAAGAGGGCGGAAACAAGATGCTCCGTCGTCTCACTCCCGATGAGAGAGCAAACAAGGATTATCTTGATGCACTTTCCGCTGAGGGCAGATACAAGGTTATTGACGGTAAGACAGTTCTTTACGACGGACGTACAGGTATGCCCTTCGACAACCCTGTAACCGTTGGTATTATGTACTTCCTCAAGCTTCACCACCTTGTTGACGATAAGATTCATGCCCGTTCAACAGGTCCTTACTCACTGGTTACTCAGCAGCCTCTCGGCGGTAAGGCACAGTTCGGCGGACAGCGTTTCGGAGAAATGGAAGTTTGGGCTCTCGAAGCATACGGCGCAGCTTATACTCTTCAGGAAATACTCACTGTTAAGTCCGACGATATCGTAGGACGTGTAAATGCCTTTGAATCTATTGTCAAGGGTCAGAATATACCCACACCCGGTGTTCCCGAATCCTTCAAGGTACTTGTTAAGGAGCTTCAGAGCCTTGGTCTTAACCTTCAGGCACTTGACGCTGACGGCAACGAAATTGAGCTTCACGAGAACTCCGAAGAGGAAAATGCAAAGATACGTGCAGCAGAAGACAATATCGATCCCGATATGATAGGTGAAGAGATCAACGATATGGACGATCCTCTTATGGACGACGAATATCAGGATACCTACGAAATGGACGATGAGTCTGACGAATACGCTGACGATATTGACGAAATGTAAAGAGGAGGAGAATAGATAATGGATAACAAAGAATTCGCCAAAATTAAAATTGGTCTTGCTTCTCCCGAAATGATTCGCTCATGGTCTCATGGCGAAGTCACAAAGCCGGAAACAATTAACTACCGTACTCTTAAGCCCGAACGCGACGGTCTTTTCTGCGAAAAGATATTTGGTCCCACTAAGGACTGGGAGTGTTACTGCGGTAAGTACAAGAAGGTAAGATATCTCGGTAAGGTCTGCGAAAAGTGTGGAGTTGAGATTACCACAAAGAAGGTAAGAAGAGAAAGAATGGGACATATTGAGCTTGCAGCTCCCGTTTCCCACATCTGGTACTTCAGAGCTATTCCTTCAAGAATGGGACTTCTTCTTGATATCTCACCCAAGCAGCTTGAAAAGGTACTTTACTTTGCACAGTATATAGTTACCGACCCCAAGAATACCAGCCTTGAAAAGCAGCAGGTGCTTTCCGAACAGGAATACCGCGAGGCAATGGAAAAATTCGAGGGCAAGTTCGAGGCAGGTATGGGTGCTGAAGCTATCCGCAAGCTCCTCGAAGACATCGACCTTGAGAAGACGGCTGAAGAGCTTAAAAACGAGCTTCTCACCGCCGCAGGTCAGAAGAAGACAAGAATTGTAAAGCGTCTTGAGGTAATTGAAGCCTTCAGACTTTCGGGAAACCGCCCCGAGTGGATGATACTCAGCGTACTTCCCGTAATCCCCCCCGAAATCAGACCTATGGTACAGCTCGACGGCGGTAGATTCGCTACCTCCGACCTCAACGACCTGTACAGAAGGGTTATAAACCGTAACAACCGTCTTAAAAAGCTTCTTGAAATGAAGGCACCCGAAATCATTATCAAGAATGAAAAGCGTATGCTTCAGGAAGCTGTTGACGCTCTTATCGATAACGGACGCCGTGGACGTCCCGTTACAGGACCTAACAACCGTGCTCTCAAGTCTCTTTCCGAGATGCTCAGAGGTAAGCAGGGACGTTTCCGTCAGAACCTTCTCGGTAAACGAGTTGACTACTCCGGACGTTCGGTTATCGTTGTAGGACCTGAGCTTAAGATTTACCAGTGCGGACTTCCCAAGGAAATGGCACTCGAGCTCTTCAAGCCCTTCGTTATGAAGAGACTTGTTGAAACAGGTAAATCCACAAACATCAAGGATGCAAAGAAGAAGGTAGAGCATCAGATGACAGAGGTTTGGGACGCACTTGAAGTGGTTATCCGCGAGCATCCCGTGCTTCTTAACCGAGCTCCCACACTTCATAGACTTTCCATTCAGGCATTCGAGCCCGTGCTTGTAGAAGGACGTGCTATTAAGCTTCACCCCCTCGTATGTTCAGCGTTCAACGCCGACTTCGACGGTGACCAGATGCCTGTTCATGTGCCCCTTTCCAGCGAGGCACAGGCAGAAGCAAGATTCCTTATGCTTTCCGCCAACAACCTTCTTAAGCCCGCAAACGGACGTGCCGTTGCAGTTCCTACACAGGACATGGTACTCGGTTCTTACTACCTTACCTATGAAAAGGCAGGGGAGAAGGGCGAGGGCAACGTTTACCGCGACTTTAACGAAGCTAATATGGCTTACGAAAACGGCTTCCTCGGACTCCACGCTCCTATCAAGATCAGAACAGAGCGTGAGTTTAACGGTGAGAAGGTTACAGGTCTTGTATCCTGTACACTCGGTAGATTCATTTTCAACAGTGTAATTCCTCAGAATCTTCACTTCGTTGAAAGAAATACTCTTGAAGACGCATTTGTTCTTGAAGTAAACCACGTTGTAAAGAAGGATGACCTCGGTAATATTATCGACGCCTCCATTAAGTACTGCGGTATTGCAAGAACTGCAAAGCTTCTTGACGATATCAAGGCAATGGGCTTCAAGTACTCCACAAAGGGTGCTATCACTATCTCGGTATCCGATATGACAGTACCTCCCAAGAAGAAGGATATTCTTAAGGACGCAGACGCTAAGGTAGACTATATCACACAGCTTTACCGCAAGGGTCTTGCAACCGAGGAAGAAAGAAGAAGCGCTGTTATCAAGACTTGGGAAACAGCAACAAACGACGTTGCAAAGGCGCTTCAGGACAACCTTGACAAATTCAATCCTATATTCATGATGGCAGACTCCGGTGCGAGAGGTTCAATCAAGCAGATAAGACAGCTTGCAGGTATGCGTGGTCTTATGGCTACCGCCTCGGGACGTACTCTTGAAATTCCCATTAAGGCGAACTTCCGTGAAGGTCTTACCATACTCGAATATTTCACCGCGGCAAGAGGTGCTCGTAAGGGTCTTGCAGATACCGCGCTTCGTACCGCTGACTCGGGTTACCTTACACGTCGTCTTGTTGACGTAGCTCAGCAGGTAATCATCCGTCAGGTAGACTGCGGAGATACAAGAGGTGCTTGGATTACCGAAATCAGAGAGGGCAACGAGCTTATCGAGCCTTTGAAGGTAAGAATAGTGGGCAGATACATTATCGGCGACTTCACCGATAATAAGGGCAACGTTATCGCAAAGGACGGCGACCTCATTTCCGAGGAACAGTCTATTGCAATTGAAAACGCTGTCAACGCTATGAGCGAAGAAGAGAAGAAGAACTTCAAGGGTGTTCACATCCGTTCTATCCTCAACTGCCGTTCAAAGCATGGTATATGTGCTCACTGCTATGGCGCAGACATGGCATCAGGTAAGGAAGTTAATATTGGTGAAGCAGTAGGTATTCTTGCTGCACAGTCTATCGGTGAACCCGGTACACAGCTTACCATGAGAACCTTCCATACAGGTGGTATCGCGGGCGGAGACATCACTCAGGGTCTTCCCAGAGTTGAAGAGCTCTTCGAAGCACGCCGTCCCAAAAAGACTGCAATCATTGCGGAAATCGATGGTAAGGTAATCATTGATAACACCAAGAAGAACAGACTTATCATAAAGAACGAGCTTTCGGGCGAGGAGAGATCTTACCCCGTAGCTATGAGTGCAAGAATTCTTGCAGAGGACGGAGACTACGTAATCCACGGTCAGAAGCTTACCGAGGGTACACTCTTCCCCACAGACGTTGCGAGAATTCAGGGTATGGACGAGGTTTACAGCTATATCATCCGCGAAGTACAGAAGGTTTACTGTCTCCAGAGCGTTGATATCAGTGACAAGCACATTGAGGTAATTGCCCGTCAGATGACAAGAAAGGCAAGAATAGAGGATGCAGGAGATACCAACCTTCTTGCAGGCTCACTTGTTGACGTATCTGAAATTATTACCGAAAACGAAATGATTCAGAAGAGAGTAGAAGCGGGTGAAATGACTCTCAGAGAAGCAACATATACTCCTGTACTTCAGGGTATTACAAAGGCTTCACTTTCTACCGACTCCTTCTTGTCAGCCGCTTCCTTCCAGGAAACAACGAAGGTTCTTACCGAGGCTGCTATCAAGGGTAAGGTGGATCCCCTTCTGGGACTTAAGGAAAACGTTATCATCGGTAAGCTCATTCCTGCCGGTACAGGTCTTAATATCTACCGTGATATTGAGGTAGCTCCCAACGATACCGTTCCTGCCTATCCCACAGTAGAATAAAATTGACACACATTCGTCAATTTTAACAAAAGTTATTGTGCAAAGTGCCGAATTTAAAAATTATTTTGCAATTTGATTGACATTGAAATGTTGATAATGTAAAATATATAAGTAATTCTGTGCAATTATGCAAATAAGTTAGATTTTACCGAAACTCGCGGGGGAAACCCTGCGGGTGTCGGTGTGTCTATAAAAAAATATAAAAAGAAGGAGGAAAAAGAATGCCAACATTTAACCAGCTCGTAAGACATGGACGTGAACAGGTTAGCTACAAGTCTAAGTCTCCTGCACTTCAGGTAGGCGTTAACACACTTAAGAAGGTAACTACTAACGTACCGTCTCCTCAAAAGCGTGGTGTTTGTACAAAGGTTACAACCAAGACCCCTAAGAAGCCCAACTCAGCTCTTCGTAAGATTGCCAGAGTAAGACTTACCAACGGTCAGGAAGTTACAGCCTATATTCCCGGTATCGGACATAACATTCAGGAGCACTCCGTTGTTATGATCAGAGGCGGAAGAGTAAAGGACCTTCCCGGTGTACGTTACCATATTATCCGTGGTACACTCGATACACAGGGTGTTGCAAACAGAAACCAGTCTCGCTCTAAGTACGGAGCAAAGAAGGCAAAGGCTGCTAAGAAGTAAGCTTTTACCCGAAATTAACTTGACACAGACAAAAAAAACAGCTTGTGCTTGAAATATAACAGCATACTTTTATATATAGATTATGTGGTTTCTTCAAGCACTTACGGGGCACAAGGTTGTTCCGAGTACCGCTGATATCATTTTATGAAGGAGGGAAGTTCAGTGCCAAGAAGAGGTCAAATTTCAAAAAGAGACGTTCTGCCGGATCCTATATACGGTTCCAAGCTTGTAACAAAGCTTGTTAACAACATTATGCTGGACGGCAAGAAGGGTATAGCACAGGGTATCGTATACGATGCTTTTGCTATCGTTGAATCAAAGCTCGGAGAGAATCCTCTCGAGTCATTCCAGAAGGCCCTTGAGAACATTATGCCCACTCTCGAGGTTAAGGCTCGCAGAGTAGGTGGTTCTACCTACCAGGTTCCTATGGAAGTAAGACCTGAAAGAAAGCAGACACTCGGTCTCAGATGGCTCATCACTTATGCAAGAGCAAGAGGCGAGAGAACTATGGCTGAAAGACTTGCAGGCGAAATTATGGATGCTATCAACAATACAGGTAGCGCCGTAAAGAAGAAAGAAGACACACACAAGATGGCAGAAGCCAACAAGGCTTTCTCTCATTTCAAGTGGTAATTCCTGTTTTATCATTTGTATATTTATTAAAAAAACGGGAATTATTTTAAAAAATTGAAAGGAGATTACAATGCCAAGAGATTGTTCACTTGAAAAAACAAGAAATATCGGTATCATGGCTCATATCGACGCCGGAAAGACTACCACAACAGAGCGTATTCTTTTCTATACCGGTAAAACTCATAAGATCGGTGAAACTCACGAAGGTTCTGCAACAATGGACTGGATGGAGCAGGAGCGTGGTATCACAATCACATCTGCTGCTACCACTTGCTACTGGGCTCATTCAGATTTCCACACAGACCAAAAGAGCGTTGAGGCTAACAAACACCGTATAAACATTATCGACACCCCCGGCCACGTTGACTTCACAGTTGAGGTTGAGCGTTCACTCAGAG
Source organism: Eubacteriales bacterium (assembly GCA_045594565.1). Classification (GTDB taxonomy): domain Bacteria; phylum Bacillota; class Clostridia; order Oscillospirales; family SIG627; genus RGIG6353. The sequence continues at coordinate 22,886 of JAZNYT010000062.1, read as the reverse complement.
TACTTGACGGTTCTGTTACCGTTTTCTGTGCTAAGGGTGGTGTTGAACCCCAGTCTGAAACCGTATGGCGTCAGGCTGACAAGTATCGCGTTCCCCGTATGGCTTACGTAAATAAGATGGATATTATGGGTGCTAACTTCTACCGTGTTGTAGGAATGATGCACGACCGTCTTAAAGCTAACGCCGTTCCGATTCAGCTTCCTATCGGTGCTGAAGCAGAATTCAAAGGTATTATCGACCTCTTCGGTATGAAGGCTTATATTTACACCAACGACCTTGGAACAGATATCCTCGAGGAAGAGATTCCCGCGGATATGAAGGATAAGGCAGAGCAGTATCATGCAGAGCTCATCGAGAAGATTGCTGAGACTGACGACGAACTCATGATGAAATATCTTGAGGGCGAAGAGCTTGCTATCCCCGAGCTTAAGAAGGCACTCAGACAGGCTACTATCGATAACAAGATAGTTCCCGTATGCTGCGGTACTTCCTATAAGAACAAGGGTGTTCAGAAGCTTCTTGATGCCGTTATCGACTATATGCCTTCTCCTCTCGACATCCCTCACATCAAGGGTGTTGACCAGATTACAGGTGAAGAGGACGAGCGTCCTACCGACGACAATGCGCCTTTTGCAGCTCTTGCATTCAAGATTGCAACTGACCCCTTCGTTGGTAAGCTTTGCTTCATTCGTGTATATTCAGGTAAGATGACTGCAGGTCAGACAGTTTACAACGCTACCAAGCAGTCAAGAGAGCGTCTTGGACGTATCGTTCAGATGCACTCTAACAACAGAATCGATATCGAAGAGCTCTATGCAGGTGACATCGCCGCAGTTGTAGGTGTAAAGAACACCACAACAGGTGACACACTTTGCGACGAGGATCATCCTATCGTTCTTGAGTCTATGGAGTTCCCTGAACCCGTTATCCGAGTTGCTATCGAACCCAAGACTAAGGCAGGTCAGGAAAAGATGGGTATCGCTCTTCAGAAGCTTGCTGAAGAAGACCCCACATTCCGTTGCTATACAGATGAAGAAACAGGTCAGACCATCATTGCCGGTATGGGTGAGCTTCATCTTGAAATTATCGTTGACAGACTTCTCCGTGAGTTCCACGTAGAAGCAGACGTAGGTAAGCCTCAGGTTGCATACAAGGAAACCATCCGCAAGTCTGCAGATGTTGACCACAAGTATGCACGTCAGTCCGGTGGTAAGGGTCAGTACGGTCACGTTAAGATGATCATCGAACCCAACGAATCCGGCAAGGGCTACGAATTCATCAACAAGGTTGTTGGTGGTAACATTCCTAAGGAATATATCCCCGCTGTAGACGCAGGTGTACAGGGCGCTATGACTTCCGGTGTTATCGCAGGCTACAACGTTGTTGACGTTAAGGTAACACTTTACGATGGTTCTTACCACGAAGTTGACTCTTCTGAAATGGCGTTCAAGATTGCCGCTTCAATGGCATTCAAGGAAGGTATGAGAAAGGCTGACCCCGTTCTTACCGAGCCTATCATGAAGGTCGTAGTAGTAGTACCCGACGACTACATGGGAGACGTTATCGGTGATATCAACTCCCGCCGTGGTCAGATTCAGGGTATGGAGCAGGTAGGACAGGGCGTTCAGGAAATCAACGCATTTGTTCCCCTTGCATCAATGTTCGGTTATGCAACAGACCTTCGTTCTAAGACACAGGGTCGTGGACAGTATACAATGGAACCCAGCCACTACACCGAAGTTCCTAAGAGCATTCAGGAAGAAATCGTTGCAGGCAAGGCTAAGGCATAACAAAAAAATCATTTAAAAAATTTAAAAACACATAAAACAGGAGGATTTTACAATGGCAAAGGCAAAATTCGAAAGAACAAAACCCCACGTTAACATTGGTACAATCGGTCACGTTGACCATGGTAAGACAACTCTTACCGCTGCAATCACAAAGTATCTCTCTCTCGGTAATGACAAGAACGAGGCTATGGCTTACGACCAGATCGACAACGCTCCCGAAGAAAGAGCACGTGGTATCACGATCAACACAAGACACGTTGAGTACGAAACAGCTAACAGACACTATGCACACGTTGACTGTCCCGGCCACGCTGACTACGTTAAGAACATGATCACAGGTGCTGCTCAGATGGACGGCGGTATCCTTGTTGTTGCTGGTACTGACGGTCCCATGCAGCAGACTCGTGAGCACATTCTTCTTGCTCGTCAGGTTGGTGTTCCTGCTCTTGTTGTATTCGTTAACAAGTGCGACATGGTTGACGACGAAGAACTTCTCGAGCTCGTTGAAATGGAAATCAGAGGTCTTCTTGATGAGTACGACTTCCCCGGAGATGATATCCCCGTAGTTCGTGGCTCTGCAAGAGAAGCTCTTATCTCTGAGTCTACAAATCCCGAGGATGCAGTTTATGCGCCTATCAAGGAACTCATGGATGCTGTTGATAGCTACATTCCTACTCCCGATAGAAAGGCTGACCTTCCTTTCCTTATGCCTGTTGAAGACGTATTCTCTATCTCAGGCCGTGGTACAGTTGCTACTGGTAGAGTAGAGCGTGGTACTATCACAATGAACGAAGAAGTTGAACTCGTTGGTCTTGCTGACGAGAGCAGAAAGACTGTTGTTACAGGTATCGAAATGTTCCATAAGCTCATGGACAATGCTGAAGCTGCTGACAACGTTGGTCTTCTTCTCCGTGGTATCCAGAAGAACGAGATTGAAAGAGGACAGGTTCTTGCTAAGCCCGGCTCTATCAATCCTCACACCAAGTTCGTAGGACAGGTTTACGTTCTTACTGAGAAGGAAGGCGGACGTCACAAGCCCTTCTTCACAAACTACAGACCTCAGTTCTACTTCAGAACTACCGACGTTACAGGTGTTATCACTCTTCCCGAAGGCGTTGAAATGTGCAACCCCGGCGATAACGTAGATATGAATGTTGAGCTCATCACTCCTATCGCTATTGAAAAGGGTCTTCGTTTCGCTATCCGTGAGGGTGGTAGAACAGTTGGTTCCGGTGTCGTTTCCGAAATCAAGGAATAATTTATAAGCGATATAACAAAAAGGTTTACGCATCACGCGTAAACCTTTTTTCTTTGTATAAGAGTTTATTTTCAGGGGAATGCTTTTGAAGTCAAAAGCACTCCCCTGAAACCCCACGAAAAACATAATAGAAAAATCATTAAAATTTTTGAAAGTCAAGGGGATTTTTCACAAAAAGTTACTTTGCGATTTTTTTAAGTCAGAGCCTTAATATAATAAAACCATTGAATTTCCTTGATATAAATGCTATAATGTAACAAAAAGAAAATAATAGGTTATAAAATGTATAAGTATTTACTTTGGGACGTAGACGGAACGGTGCTGGATTTTCTTGCATCAGAGCGTTATGCGATACGGTTCCTTTTTAAAAAATATAATATCGGTGAATGCAGTGATGAAATGCTGAAGCTCTATTCGGGAATTAACTCAAAATATTGGCAAATTCTCGAAAGAGGAGAAATGACAAAGCCCGAAATTTTAGTGGGCAGATTTCGTGAATTTTTTGAGACAGTAGGTGTTGATACCTCTATTGCAGAAGACTTTAACCTCGAATATCAGCTGACTCTCGGTGACCACATCGAGTTTGTTGAAAACGCAAAAGAAACGCTTCTCTCTCAAAAGGGAAAATTCGTCATAGCTGCAGTTACCAACGGAACAAAGGTAGCGCAACAAAAGAAGCTTCGACTTTCGGGACTCGATAATATATTCGATTATGTTTTCATATCCGAAGACATTGGCGCAGAAAAGCCGAGCGCGGAATTTTTTGACCACGTTTTTGAAAAAATGAATATAAGTGATAAAAAGGAAGCTCTTATCATCGGAGATTCGCTTACCAGCGATATGAAGGGTGGTGCACTGTTCGGAATCGACACCTGTTGGTTCAATCCCGAACATAAGGACAACACCTTGAATCTCCCCATAACCTATGAGATAGACAACCTTGGGAAAATTTCAGATATAGTTTGAAAAGGAGACAAAAATGTATCATAATAATTACACAATGCTATGCGACTACTACGAGCTTACAATGGCAAACGGCTATTTTGAAGCAGGGAAGAAGGATGAAATAGTTTATTTCGACGCCTTCTTCAGACAGATTCCCGACGGCGGTGGATTTGCCATTACTGCAGGACTCGAGCAGCTTATTGACTATATAAAAAATATAAAGTTCACAAAAGAGGACGTAGAGTTTTTAAGAGGGAAGAAGTGCTTTTCCGAAGGCTTTCTCGAATATCTTATGAATTTTAGATTTACGGGCGATATATGGGCGATTCCCGAGGGTACACCCGTATTTCCCGGTGAGCCTATAATAACTGTGCGTGCACCTGCAATTGAGGCGCAGTTTATCGAAACCTATCTTCTTCTTGCAATAAACCACCAGTCCCTTATCGCAACAAAGGCTAACAGAATAGTGAGAGCCGCAGGGGGAAGACCGGTCGCTGAATTTGGTTCGCGTCGTGCACAGGGTGCCGACGGTGCAATTCTCGGTGCAAGAGCCGCATATATCGGCGGATGTGCCGCAACGGCTTGTACTATATCCGATAAGGAGTACGGTGTACCCGCAACGGGTACGATGGCACATTCTTGGGTGCAGATGTTCGACAGTGAGCTTGACGCATTCAGAGCCTATTGCGACCTTTATCCGAATAATGCAACTCTTCTTGTTGATACCTACGACGTGCTCGGAAGCGGTGTTCCCAACGCTATAAAAGCCTTTAAGGAAAAGGGAATAACAAAGTGTGGTATCCGTCTTGATTCGGGAGATATTGCATATCTTACGGTCAAGGCAAGAAAGATGCTTGACGATGCAGGACTTACGGAATGTAAGATAGTAGTTTCCAATTCTCTGGACGAAGGAATTATCCGTGATATTATTTCACAGGGTGCCGAGGTGGACTCCTTCGGTGTAGGAGAAAGACTTATAACCGCAAAATCAGACCCTGTTTTCGGGGGTGTGTACAAGCTGGTTGCAAAGGAAAAGGACGGCAAGGTCATTCCTAAAATCAAGATAAGTGAAAACACGGGCAAGATTACAAATCCTCACTACAAAAAGGTTTACCGCATTTTTTCAAACGAGAGCGGAGAGGCAATAGCCGACCTTATGTGCGTTCACGACGAGGTGATTGATACAAACGAGCCTCTTGACCTTTTTGACCCCGTTGATACCTGGAAGCATAAGAAGATAACAAATTACACGCTTCGGGAATTACAGGTTGAAATTTTCAAAAACGGAGAGTGTGTTTACACGTCACCTGCACTTTCTGAAATAAGAGATTATTGCAAGGAGCAGATTTCACGACTTTGGAAAGAGGTAAGACGTTTTGAAAATCCGCATCGCTACTACGTTGACTTATCAGAAAGGCTCTGGAACGTAAAACACGACCTCTTAAAGAGCAAAGGACAATAATTTTATTAATGAAAAAGGGGAAATGCTTTTAAGCCAAAAGCACTCCCCTTTTTTAATCCCCCACGAAAAGCTTATTAAAGAAAACTTTTAATTATGTTTTTCAGGAGGGAGTTTGAGGGAGGGTACTTTTGACTTCAAAAGTACCCTCCCTCAATATAATAAATATTAACTTAAAACAATCCGTGGATTACGCCGTTTTCGTCAACGTCAATCTTTTCGGCAGCAGGAACCTTGGGAAGACCGGGCATTGTCATAATGTCACCTGTAAGTGCTACGATAAAGCCTGCACCGGCAGATACTTTAACCTTCTTGATGGTTACCACGAAATCCTCTGGTGCACCGAGCTTTGTGGGATCATCGGAGAAGCTGTACTGTGTCTTCGCCATACAAACGGGAGCGGAGTCAAATCCAAGCTCACGAAGCTTTGCAATTTCCTTCATTGCTGATGGAAGAATATTTATGTCCTTTCCGCGGTAAACGTTTTGAACTATTGCGCGAATTTTATCTTCAATGGAAAGAGAAGCGTCGTAAGAGAAGCGGAAATCTCCCTTTTCTTCCTCGCAAAGACGAACAACCTCACGCGCAAGCTCTTCGCCACCCTTACCACCTTCAGCCCAAACGTTTGAAAGAACAACGTTAACGCCAAGAGCACGGCACTTTTCGATAATGAGCTCAACTTCACGATCGGTGTCGGTGGGGAAGCGGTTGATAGCAACAACCGAAGGAAGACCGTAAACGTCCTTGATATTGGAAACGTGACGGAGAAGATTGGGAATGCCCTTTTCGAGAGCATCAAGGTTTTCTGTACCAAGCTCCGTTTTTAATAGACCGCCGTGCATCTTAAGAGCACGGATAGTTGCAACGATAACAACGGCAGAAGGTGTAAGTCCTGCCATACGGCACTTGATGTCAAGGAACTTTTCAGCACCAAGGTCAGCACCGAAGCCCGCCTCGGTCACCGCATAGTCCGCAAGCTTCATCGCCATCTTGGTTGCAATAACAGAGTTACATCCGTGAGCAATGTTTGCGAAAGGACCGCCGTGTACGAAGGTGGGAGTGCCTTCAAGGGTTTGAACAAGGTTAGGTTTGAGAGCATCCTTGAGGAGTGCCGCCATAGCACCGTCAGCCTTGAGGTCACGAGCGGTTACAGGTTGTTCATCATAGGTGTATCCTACAATTATTTTTCCAAGACGCTCCTTGAGGTCTGTGATAGAGGAGGAGAGACAAAGCACCGCCATGATTTCGGAGGCAACAGTAATATCGTATCCGTCCTCACGGGGCACACCATTTACTCTTCCGCCAAGACCGTCGGTAACGAAACGAAGCTGTCTGTCATTCATATCAACACATCTCTTCCAGGTAATGCGTCTAGGGTCAATATTAAGTGTATTTCCCTGGTAAATGTGATTGTCAAGCATAGCTGCAAGAAGATTGTTGGCGGCGCCGATAGCGTGGAAGTCGCCTGTGAAATGAAGGTTTATATCCTCCATAGGAACAACCTGTGCATATCCGCCGCCTGCCGCACCGCCCTTAACACCGAAAACAGGACCGAGGGAGGGCTCACGGAGGGCAATCATAGCCTTCTTACCGATGCGTGAGAGTCCGTCTGCAAGACCAATAGTAGTTGTTGTCTTACCTTCACCTGCAGGGGTGGGAGTGATAGCCGTTACGAGAATAAGCTTTCCGTCAGGCTTATTTTCAAGCTCTGTGAGAAGAGATAAGTCGATTTTAGCCTTGTATTTTCCGTAAGGCTCAAGCTTTTCGTCGGGTATGTTTGCATGCTTTGCAATTTCTGCGATAGGCTGCATTTTGGCGCTTTGCGCTATTTCAATATCTGTTAACATATTTCTCACTTACTTTCTGTTTTTTTCTTAATTATATAATATATTGTCAAAATTTTCAATACTTACTTGATTTAATTTAAGATTTGTTATAAAATGATGAAAAAAAGGAGGCAAAACGATGGCAACAAAAGGAGAGCTTAACTGGGTCTTTTCTGTCGGCGACCTTAGGGGGCGTGAGAGTATTACCGTAACAAACCTTGGAGAAACACCCGTACACCTTTCTTTCGATATATATTTTGAGGAAAGAGAGCCTGTAAAGGGGTTAACTTTTACCATCGGTGCCGAACGAGTATATTGCTTCAGACTTGATAAGCCTTTTAGCGATCAGGAGTATAAAATTCCGAAGGGGCGTTACTCTCTTGTTTTGCATAGCGACCTTCCCGTTGTAGCGGTATTTGAAAAAGAGACCCATACACTTCAAGGCTACAGTTATTAAAATGTTTGACAAAAATATTTTTATGTGATATAATACCTAGCGTATATGTGTAAAACACATAAATATAAACAAAAAAAGGAGTGAACGTCCAGCATGGACAGTCCGGGTAGTATACCCCTACAAATACTCATACTTATTGTACTGTGTGCCCTTTCGGCATTTTTCAGTGCATCCGAAACGGCTTTTATGTCCTTCAGTAAATCTAAAATGAAGACAGAAGCCGATGACGGAAACAAGAAAGCAAAGCTTGTACTTAAGATAAACGAAAAGTACGAAAAGCTTCTTTCCACTATTCTTGTAGGCAATAATATTGTCAATATTCTTGCCACCTCTCTTGCAACCGTACTCTTTACAAGCCTTATAGCAAATGAAGAACTTGCGGTAACCGTTTCAACGGTGGTTATGACACTCGCCGTTTTGATATTCGGTGAGATAACACCTAAAACGGTGGCGAAAAAAATTTCTCAAAAGTTTACCAAAAGCATATCGAAGCCCATAAACGTCATAATGGTACTTCTTACACCTGTTACATACCTTTTCGGCTTGTGGCAGAGCTTTGTTTTGAAGCTCACAAAGAAGGGCGAGGATGACATAGGCGTTACCGAGGAAGAGATTATTACCGTTGTAGAAGAAGCGGCAATCGGCGGCGAGATAGATGAGCAGGAAAGTGAGCTTATCAAAAACGTTATCAAATTCAGTGACATCGACGTAAATGATATTCTTACTCCCCGAGTAGATATTGTTGCGGTAGAGAAAAGCTTTGACAGACAGCAGATAGCAGAGGTGTTCTCACAGTCTGAATTTTCAAGACTTCCCGTTTATGACGAAAATATCGATAAGATTATTGGCGTACTTTATCAAAAAGATTTCTACAGTAATCCAGATACGCCTGTCCTTGAGCTTGTAAGACCTGTCAAGTTTATCTTCACATCAATGAAGATATCAAAGCTTCTTAAGTATTTTCAGGAGACCAAGCGCCACATGGTAGTCGTAAGCGACGAATTCGGAGGCACTGCAGGTATCGTTACTCTTGAAGACGTACTTGAGAGCCTTGTAGGTGAGATTTACGACGAGCACGACGAGGTAGTAGAGGAAGATATATCAGAGCTTTCTGAAAATATGTATAAGGTATTGGGTAGCACCGCTATCGATAAATTCCTTGAATTCTTTGAAATTGATGAAGAAATCGAGGACTCCGATATTACAACGTTCAGCGGATTTGTTGCACATAATCTGGGAGAAATTCCCGAGGTCGGCTCCTTCGAGTATAAAAACCTTAAAATCACCATCACCGAAACCGAAGCAAACAGACTTGTGTCCGCCGAGGTTGAAGTAACACCTATTGAAGATGAAGAAGATAACGCGGAAACTTTTTAAAAAAGTTTCCACCCCTTCAAAAACTTTTATGATAAAAAAACTGCCGAGAAATCGGCAGTTTTTGCTTTAAGAACCTATTTTTTAGGTTCTTTTTTTGTTGCATTGGAAAAGGAAACTATTATTTCAAGGAGATTTTCAAGATATATTTTGTCAAGCTGTTTTATTAGGTTAAAAATGTCTTCATATATTTTTTCGTTTTCATCAAAAGCTGTAATACCAAGAAGTACGTCTGCACTTGCTCCGAATTCAAGGCAAATCTTTTTGAGTGTAGCAAGAGAAATTCCCACTTGACCGCTTTCAACACTTGCGAGAAAACGTGAACTGACGTCAAGCTTTTCAGAGAGTGCTTCTCTCGTCATCTTTTTTTCAAGTCTTATTTCTTTAAGCTTTTCACCCAGAAGTAAGTTAATCTCTGTACTTGTACTCATATCATAACTCCTTTTTGTAATTTTACTTCAATTATAATATGAATTAACTATTCATAAAATGATGTAACAATTCACTTGACAAATGAAGCTTCATATCATATAATATCCTTATCAAAAAATTAATAGGAGATACAAAATGAAAAAAACAGCGTTATTACTAATTATAGTTTCTCTGTTGAGTTTATTTCTAGTGTCCTGCGGCAATAACGAAAAAACGACAGAGGAAGCACAGACAAATATCGAAGAAAAAGAGGTTGTAGAAAACAACCTCTATGACCCTGACCTTATCGGCACATGGATTCTTTATGATGAAGAAAAGCCTATGCAATTAGCACTTTTCTTTGATAACGGAAAGTGTTTTAATTATTACTTTGTTGCATATGACCGCAAAGGATGTTATAAATGGGGTAGGGGCGACTTTAGTGTATACGATGGTTCCACTTATTTTAGCCGAAGTGACTCTACGGAGTGGTATACAAACAAAGAAGAATCTATTATGGTAAACAATGGACATGCAATCAAATATACAATAAATAATGACACACTGACTATTTTAGATCAGAATGAAAATAATGTAGTTTTTAAAAAAACAAATGAAAATTATGTTGATATTATAATAGAAGACCAAAAACTAAAAGGAGATACAAAATGAAAAAGATTATAATTTGTATTTTAGTAGTTGCATTATCTTGTATAGCTCTTACTTCTTGCTTAGAGAAAGAAGAAAAGGAAAACGAGAAAGAAAAAAGTGAAGGTATGGAAGAAATTTTCAATGCCGAAAAACCGACTGCAAAAGAAAGAGTTGTAGATGAAATAGAAGCTCGATACAGAGCGGGTGAAGAAAACGGATACAGCATATATGGAAATCAGTGCATTGACAGTAAAGGATACGCAACATTTACTCTTGACGATGAAGAAGAGTGCATTATGTGTGAAAATGAATTTGAATATGATATTTATAAAGTATATAATGGTGTAGTATTGACACAGATAAATGATGTGTTCAGATTGAGAAGTGCCATTGATGGAAAAATTATATATACTACAGAAAATACACCAAATGTAAAAGTGTTGTTATTCAACAAAGCGGACTTATTGTATAAGGATGGGTATATAATGCTGTATGAGAGAAATGAATCTTTTGACGGCGTTAATTACAAAATTGGTCTTATGAACATAAACGGGGAGTGGACAATTCCTCTTTCTGAAAACAACCCAATACTTGAAACATTTAATGAAGAGATTGATGTTTCTTTTTTGGAAAATTATTTGTTTTATCTCGGAGAAAAAATTGTTGGAGTTACAAGCCGTTATCTTTATAACATAGAAAATAATGTTATCAACAAGATAGAAAGTAATGGTAGAGTTTATGAAGGCTATGCTTTTGAAAATGGATTTTGTATTCCCTGTTGCTATGAGGAATATAGCGAAATAAACCAAGAATTTTTGAAAATTTTTGCAGATGGTAAAGTTGAAAAGATTCCTTGTACTTTTCATCAGGATTTAGACGAAATAGAAGGAAACTGTTATTACGACGAAAAGAGTAATAAGTTCATTGTCATAGGGTATGTGGACGGTAGTCCCGATAAGGCTATTTTCGATTCAAATGGAAATAAGATAAAAGATTTTAAGGGTGCCTTTTTGGTTAATAGTAAATTCAACAAAGACGGAAAAGCACAACTTATCTTGGCAAATACGGAAGGTTCTTGCTTTTATACAGTTATTGACTTGACAGGTGAATTCTTGTTTGAACCCATTAAAATAGAATCAAGAATTGTATTTGATTGTAATGGTAATTATATATTTAATGACTTTAGGGATAGTAGTACGCGCACATTAGTAAATGATAATGGAAAAATTTTAATTGATACATATTATGGTGGCGATGATGATATTGGAGTAAACAATGGCGTTTTATATGACGGCCAACAATTTATTGAATTACAAAATTTAGAATAAGGAGACCACTATGAAAAAACTAATTACACTGATTCTTTCTGTTTTATTTATAATTTCGTGTTTATGTTTAACTGCTTCGGCGGCTGATGGATATGTATGGCCGATGATAGGATATGATTTCGGAAGAGGATTTAGTTGGGAAAATGGTGCGGGACATAATGGAATAGATATTACTAATACTCCCACAGGAGATCCCATATATGCGGTTATGTCGGGAGAAGTTGTTTGTGCTTCTATGAAGACTCCCGGTAAAACTGACAGATGTTCGAGTTGTCAATTAGAAGCGGGATATCATATACTTGTAAAACAAACTGATGGCTTGTATGCAGTATATGCCCATTTAAGCAATGTTTTAGTAAAAAATGGAGATAAGGTTACTTCGGGTCAAAAAATTGGACAAATAGGTAGCACCGGAAACTCAACGGGACCTCATTTACATTTAACATTGTTTAATCAAACAGATACAGGTTGGTATAATTTTTATTCCCCTATAGACCCTTTAACAAAGATTACTCCGTTTTGTGATGTTTATGTAGATGAGATAACAGATACAAATGCTAAAATTCACGGTAAGTTGGGAAGCCGTAATTTTACAATGGTCGATGGAGGCATCTATATTGGAACAGACCCTAATAATATGACTAAAATTACAGAGAATATCAATTCTGGAGAAATTCATAACATTACCGAAATTTTTTATGGATTAAATAAGTGGGGAGTTACACTCAAAAAAGGAACAACATATTATTATCAGGTTTGGGTAAGTCGTTACGGAAAAGAGTACAAGAGTGAGCTCTATAAGTTTACTGCCGGAGATGCTTCATCAGGAAGACAAAAGGCTAATATAGTTGTTAATACCCCCGAAAAATTCAACAAAGTTTGGGTAAGCAATTTAGGTGAGACAAACGCTCAAATCAATGCCCAAATAGACCTTCAATGGATCACAGAAGCAGGCTTTTATATTGGTGCTTCAAAGGATGATATGACAAAACATCCAGAAAAATTAAGCAGTGGTATGAATGTAGATAATATATTTTACGACCTTAATAAATGGGGAGTTACACTCAAAGAAGGAACAACCTATTATTATCAGTTATACTATATCAAAAATGGCACAACATATAAGAGTGATATAAGAACTTTTACAACAACAGGTTGTGAGCATACCCCCACAATTGATTATAAAGAAGCGTCCTGTACTACAGCAGGTAAAATAGTTAGAAAATGCTCAAAGTGCGGTGAAATTTTGTACGAGTCAACAATATCCGCAAAAGGTCACAGCTTTGATAGTGGTGTAATTACTAAAAATCCTACCTCAACAACTACCGGCGTAAAAACTTATACTTGCCAAAATTGCAAAGAAATTAAAGATGAAATTATCCCTGTAATTGAAGATGAAAATAAAAAAGAAAACCATGAACATACAGCAGGTGCTTGGACAGTAGAAAAAGAGGCAACCTGTACAGAAGAAGGCAAAAAAGTACAAAGATGTACCGAATGTTCGGAAGTTGTTGCAACAGAGATTATTGCTAAAACTAATCACCGCTTTGATGATGGTATTGTTATAAAGGAAGCAACCGCAACAGAAGTGGGTAAAAAATTATACACCTGTGAAATTTGTGCTTTTGCAAAGGTAGAAGATATTCCTGGTGATACAAGTGAAACGGTGATAGAGTCACCTTTTACAGACGTTCCTAAAACAGAGTGGTACTATTCTACAATCATAACTGTTTATCAAAATAAGCTCATGATGGGTAATTCTCTTACTACGTTCAATCCTACGGGAACTATGACGCTAGCTGAAGCAATAACGATAGCAACGAGAATACATCACAAAAACGCCACAGGACAGGACTTGAATGTACTTGGCGGAGCTAATTGGTATGATGCATACGTGAATTATGCCATTGAAAAGGGAATTATAAAGGATACAGACTTTACAAGCTATTCAACACCTGCTACAAGAGGAGAGATGGCATACATATTCTCTCATTGTGTATCAAGGGATGACCTTGTTGAAATCAACGATAACGTTGCTGTACCCGACGTATATGACGATTACAAATATGCAGACGAAATCAAAGCACTTTATAAATCTGGCGTTATTGCTGGAAGTGACGAAATAGGCAGATATTATCCCGAAAGAGATATCAGTCGAGCAGAGGTTGCAATGATTGTAGCAAGACTTACAAAGCTTGTAAACCGAGTACAAAAATAACACAAAAACCTGCCGATTTCTCGGCAGGTTTTTGTGTTTGTTTTCGTGGGGTGAAAGGGGAGGGCTTTTATAAAAAGCCTTCCCCTTAAAACTTATTTTTTCTCTTCCTCAATGTTTTCAAGGGCAACTCTTACCGCTTCTATCACGAAGGCGGTGAAGGTACAGCTTTTGCCCTCTATTGCTTTTTCAACGTTTTCTATAATGTCGTTTGGAAATCTTATGCACTTGTTTGTGGTAGGGGGAATTGACGGAATTTTAAATTTCTTCATATTATCACCTCTGCAATACAATTATATATATAATTATTTTTATTGTATGCATAACAAAAGTATTGCAATTTATGGAATTATATGATATACTACCGTCATAAAAAATAGGTTTTGAGTAAAAACTCAAAACCTACTTGGATTTATTTTTCAATTTTATCTGCCGCTTTTTCAAGGAAGTCGCCTTCGAAAAGCTCGATAGCGCCCTTGTCTGCAAGATTTGCAAGAGCGGGATCCATAGGAATACGAGCAAGAACCTCAAGACCGTGCTTGGAGGCTATTTCATCGATGTGGCTCTCACCGAACACCTTGATTTCCTTACCGCAGTCGGGGCACTTGATATAGCTCATATTTTCTACTATACCAACGATCGGAATATTCATAAGACCTGCCATCTTCACAGCCTTTTCAACTATCATCGAAACAAGCTCCTGAGGAGATGTAACAACAATAATTCCGTCAAGGGGAAGGCTCTGGAAAACGGTGAGGGGAACGTCGCCTGTTCCGGGAGGCATATCGATGAACATATAGTCGATATCACTCCAGATAAAGTCGGTCCAGAACTGCTTTACCATACCTGCAATAACGGGACCTCTCCATACTACAGGGTCGGTCTCGTCTTCGAGCATAAGATTTACCGAGGTCATCTCAATTCCCATCTTACTCTTTGCGGGAACAAGCCCCTCGGGTGTGCTTTCAATAGAGTCCTTAACGCCGAAAATCTTGGGAATAGAAGGACCTGTAACGTCCGCGTCGATAATAGCCACGCGGTTTTCACGGCGCATCATTGTGGTAGCCATAAGAGAGGTAACAAGGCTCTTGCCTACACCGCCCTTACCGCTTACAATGCCGTAAACCTTTTTTACTTTACTGTAATTGTTAAGCTGTTCCTTCTGAATTTCCGAGGAGCAATTGCCCTTGGAGGCACAGGTAGAACAGTCGTGTGTACATTCACTCATACAAAACATCCTTTCGCTTAATTTTACTGTTTATAATTATAAAACTTTAAAGAGAAAAAATCAACCGTTAATACTAAAAAATATTAAAACAAATTTATTAAATTTTCGTGAAGCCTATTGTAAAAAAGCATATATAAATATATAATTTATATTGAAAGATTTTTTGGAACTTTCTAAAAATTTCAAGGTCTAAATCAAAAAGAAAAAGGAGGAGGGGACAGGCTTGAAAAAATCAACTTTCAACAAAGTGAGAAATCGTGCAGTTTCTTGGCTTTACATAATACCCAGCCTTGCGGGAGTACTTGTCTTTTATATTATACCCTTCGGGTTTGTAATATACTATTCTTTAATCGACAACGTTTCAAACAGAGCCTTTGTGGGACTTGACAATTTTCTTGCACTCTTTGATAACTCCGCCTTCAAAATGGCAGCGAAGAATACCTTTACCTTTTCGCTCGTTACCGTTTTTTCGGCAGTAATATTATCCCTTCTTCTTGCAATAATACTCGATTCTAAAATCCCCGGAAGAAGTAAATTTCGCACCTGCTTTTTGAGCCCCATGATGGTGCCTACCGCCTCCATTATACTTATCTGGCAGGTAATATTCAGCTTCAACGGCTCTTTTAATTCATTTATCAATATTTTCGGACTTGAGCCTGTTGACTGGATGAAGTCGGATTACAGCCAGATAGTTGTAGCACTTCTTTTCCTATGGAAAAACCTCGGCTATAATATGATACTTTTTATGGCGGCGCTTTCGAATATTCCTAAGGATCAGGTAGAGGCGGCAGAGGTTGACGGTGCAAATTCCATTCAGCGATTTTTCAAAATAAAGCTTCGCTACATCTCGCCCTCTCTTTTCTTTGTGCTGCTGCTCTCTCTTATAAATTCATTCAAAATATTCCGTGAGGTTTATCTTCTCACAGGACAGTGGCCCTACGAAACTCTTTACTTTATGCAACACTTTATGAATAATACCTTCAAGAATCTCGACTATCCAAGGCTTTCGGCTGCGGCAATCGTTATGACTCTTGTAATAGTTGTAATAATTGGAATTATCTTCATCCTTGAAGACCGATTCGGAAAGGATGTGGAAGAATGAGAAGTATATCACGCGCAAAGCTTTTAAAAAGAATAAGACTCTCTCTTTTCTTTATCTGGGCACTTGCCTTTGCGGTAGTTTTCATAGCCCCCACACTTTTCACCCTGACCAATTCCTTTATGTCCGAAACCGAGCTTACCTCTAGCTACGGCGCAGTACTTGGAAACGTGGCAGGCGGCTCCTCTTATATGTCGGAGGAGGTAAAGCTTAAGCTTATTCCCGATATGGTGTCCTTCAAGCAATACTTCACGGTCCTTTTCCAGAGCCCCGATTATCTTTTGAAATTCTGGAATTCCATGATTCTGACGCTCCCTATAGTGATAGGACAGATAGCCATAGCATCTCTTGCATCATACGGCTTTTACCGCTATAAAGGCAAGGTTAAAAACGTAATTTTCTTTTCGTATATAATCATAATGCTGATGCCCTATCAGGTAACACTGGTTCCAAACTTCCTTGTATCAGAAATGCTTGGCATCATAAATACGAGATGGGCGATAATTCTTCCGGGATTATTTACACCGTTGTCGGTATTCATCTTGACAAAAAGCATGAGACGAATTCCCCCTGCCGCGATAGAGGCGGCAAGGCTTGACGGTGCGGGAGAATTCAAAATTTTTCGCAAAATATGCCTTCCTATGTGTAAAAACGCCCTTTATTCAGTAATTATTCTAACTTTTATTGATAACTGGAATATGGTTGAGCAGGTACTCATCCTTCTGGAAAACGCCGAGCTTCAGCCACTCTCGGTATTCTTATCCGAGATAAATTCGGGCGAGGTAGGAGTAGCCTTTGCGGTTGCTACCGTCTATATGGTGCCTCCCATACTTCTTTTTCTTCACGGCGAAGAGAGTCTCGTTGAAGGAATTACCTATCAAGGCAGTGTGAAAGGATAACTTTTATGAACAAAAGAAAAGATTTAATAAAAAATATAGCAATAGTTTTTCTTGCAGTAATGCTTGTTCTCACCTTTTTCTCCAATACTATACTTAACTGGTCTCTCCCGGAGGTCAGCGGTAAGTACACCGAGTACGGAGAGATTAAAACAGGTGTCAGAGGAAGCGGCTCGGTGGTTTCCAATATGACCTACACCGAAACGATAAAGGGAGAGCGCAAGATTGAGGAGGTCTACGTTTCGAGAGGCACGCCCGTTGTTGCAGGACAGACTCTTATGCTCCTCGGTCCCACCGATACCGATAAGGCGGAGGCGCTTGAAAATGAAATTGCAGGACTTGAGGATGCATATAACAGAGCTCTTCTCGGAAAAACCGAATATGACTATTCCTCCGACGAATACGATATCAGAATTGCGACGGAAGACCTTGAAGCACTAAAGGCAGAGCGAGGAGAATTTTCCGCCGAGTATATCGAGAGCACGAAAAAACAGGCAGAAGATAACGACAAGGCGATAAAAGATTTAAACAAGACGATAAAGAATCTTGAGGAAGAGCTTGAGGAGGCAACCGAAAACTCGGAAGACCCTGAAATTGCTTCTCTCCGTGCCCAGCGTGATAAGGCAAAGGAGATGCTGGATATTGCAAAAGAGGCGCTTGAAAAAGCGGAAAAGGCTCTTGAAGAGGCAACCAATACCGATACCTCTTCAATAAGCTCTCGACTCGATTCCCTTTACGAAACACTCGATTCTCTCCAGACCGACCTCAAATATCTTGAAGAGGATTCAGCAGACCTTTTGAAAATCAAGTCCGATATGACCGATGCGGAAAAGGCATATAATGATGCAGTAACCACCTACGGAGAAGACTCGCCAGAGGCACTTCAGGCAAAGTCGGAGTACGACACCGCCACCGCTCTTTATGAGAGCAATAAGGACGAGATAAAAACAGCAGAACGTGCAATAGCGGCAAAGAAGACGGCAATAAGCGATACAAGATATTATATCCGCGAGGCTAATGCAAATCTTTCTGCCGCAAACAGCGAGAACAAGAACTGGCGTGATAGAAACAACACTGTTAATATAAAGAAAAAAGCGGTTGAGACAGAGGAAAAGAATTTCGAAGCAAAAGAAAAAGCTCTCACCGATGCAGTTGCCGAAATGAACAAGGAGCTGACCGCTTCTCTTAAGGCTTCTAAGAAGGAGCTTGAGCAAAAGACGGAGCTTAAAGGCGAGCTTGATGAAAAGCTTCAGGAGCTTGACCGAGTAGAATCTCTCGATAGCGAGATAAAGTCGAAGGAGAGAGCGCTTGAGCAGATGACGATGGCTCTTGAAAAGAGAAAAGAAGCAGATAAGAAAGCTGCCGAGCTTGACAACTTCGATATGAACAAGCAGTACAAGGCTATTCAGGATAAGAAGGCAGAGCTTGCGAGCATCCGCGGTAATGCAAAGGAAGGATATGAGCTGAAAGCTTCCCGTTCGGGGACTGTTACCGAGGTCTCCTTCAGAGCAGGTGAGGTGGCAACCGACGGCGCCGCTGCCCTCGTAATCGAGGTGGTTGAAAGCGGTTATACACTCTCTTTCTCGGTTTCAAATAACGAAGCCGCAAGACTCAATATTGGAGATGCGGGAAACGTTTCGGGTACCTACTGGGGACAGAACGTGGGTGCGGTTCTTTCAAAAATTACCCCCGATGCAGGAGGTAAGACCAAGACTCTCACCTTTGATCTTACAGGTGACGTAAACGTAGGACAGAATCTTACGGTAATAGTTGGTGAGCGTTCCACAGGATACGCCTCGGTTATCCCCAAGAGTGCACTCCACGAAGATGCAAATGGCAAGTTTATCTACATAACCAAGACTAAATCCACTCCTCTCGGTGACCGATTTGTTGCCACAAGGCTTGACGTTTCGGTTGCTGCAAGCGACGATAAAAACGTGGCTATAACTACTGATGAAGCATACCTTTACGAATATCTTATCACTTCATCCACCAAGCCCTTTGAGGAGGGTGACTACGTAAGGCTGAGTGATTAGTATGAAAAGGATAATAAAATTTGCTTTAAGCGTCCTTATCCTTTGCGCAATGCTCCTTTGTTATTTCAATACAGCAAAGAGCTACACAACTCCGGCTCCGTTTGGAGAGGACTATACAGTACTCAGACTTTTTGATACACTCGGCTTTTCTCACGCCGAAATAAGCTCACTCCGCTTTGCAGCAGAGGATATGAGCGAAACGGTTGAAGGCGCGGAACGCCTTTGGTGCGATGCTTATTCGAGGTTCGAAACCGTGAGTGTAAGTAATGAGGACGGGAAGAGCATCGAGGCCCCCGCCATTGTTACCGGCGGTGACTTCTTCCTCTTTCACCCACTTGATTTTAAGAGTGGCTTCTACTATTCCGACATCGACCTTAATTTCGACAGAGTGGTCATCGACGAAAGACTTTCGTTTCACCTTTTCGGAAGCAATGATTCCGAGGGGATGAAGCTTGAGGTGGCTGGAATTCCCCTCTACGTTGCAGGTGTCGTAGCTATGGACGAATCGAAGGCCTACGCGGCACAGCTTGAGGATAAGCCACTGATTTATATCCCCGAGAATATCGCCGAAAAGCTTTTCGGTACGAAAAGCTTTGAGCACTATGAAATATGCTTACAAAACCCCGTGCCATCCCACGCAGTCAATAAGATGGCTCCTGCCACCGAGGGCAAAACCGTTATTGACGTTGGGGCAAGATACTCCTTGAAAAACACTTTTCTGAATCTTAAAAGCTTCACATCCCGCTCTTTTGTAACAGAGCCTCTCGACTTTCCTTATTGGGAAAACGAGGATAGGGGCAGGGAGGACACACTTGCCTGTCTTATGGCACTCACCCTTGTATCCGTTTTGTTCTTTTTAATAGAGCTTACACTATTTATACACGAAATAAGGAGAAAAAAATGAAAAAGCTACTTGTTGTACTTCTTGCACTCGCTACTCTTTTAAGTTTCGCTTCCTGTGGACCGAAAGAACCTAAAAAAGCAGAAAAGGTAGCACTTGAAAACGTTTACCTTACAAAGAAGCTCTCTACCCCCGACGGAGTTGACTTTTACGGAATCATTATGTCGGGAGATAAGGTTTACTTTAATGGCTCGAAAGAGGTAAAAACCACTGACGAGTACGGCAACGAAATAAGCGATTGGTACGATTGCTTCTACGTTGGAAATTCCGATATGACCGATATCCGAGAGGCTTTTTCCTTCAAACCCGAATACGGTTATAACGAAGAAGAAAGCTTCGACTACGGTAAGTATCTCAATGGCTATAACCCCGGTAGGAACGGCACCCTCTGGCTTTCCTTCACCGATTACAAGAGCTGGTACGATGAAGACATCGATGAGTATATCCACGAAGAAAAGAGCACTCTCAAGCGTCTCAACCCCGATGGAAGCTTTACAGATGAGCTTGACGTTTCAACGATTCTTGATAACGCAGAGGGCTTTGAAGGCGATACATACAGTAAATATCTCGGTCAGACGTTCGAGACCGAGGACGGAAAGATAGTTACAACTGTAGGTGGTCAGTATATTCTTGTTCTTAATGCGGACGGCACCTTTATGAGCCTTGAAAAGCTTCCTGACGACAAATACCCCAGTGATATGGCGATTATTGACTCTGATACCCTCAGACTTACCGCTTGGGATTGGACAGGTGAAGAAAGTAAGGTTGAAATTATAGACTATAGCTTCTCGAAAAAAGAGTTTAATACGATAGATACCATATCCACATATTATAGCGTACAGATGGCGGATGACGGCGTGATCTACACCAACGACTCCAACGTTATTTCAAAGTACGATTTTGAAAAGAAGGAGCTTGTACCGCTTCTCGACTTTATCAACTCCGATATCAACTCCGACAGACTCGGTCAGTACTATCCTGCAGGCAACGACGAATTCTACGCCTTTGAGTATGATAACAACTACGAGGAAAGAAATTTTATTCACTTAACACCTGCAGCCAAGGGAGAGGTGGTAGAAAAGTATATCATAACCCTTGCCGCAAACGGTCTTGATACACAGCTCAAGAGTATGATAATCGACTACAACCGTTCCTCCAAGGACTATAGAATCGCCGTTAAGATTTACGGCTGGGAGGAAAAGGACACCGAACAGTTTGACCTGGATCTTATGTCGGGAAATACTCCTGATATTATCTGCATCGACAGTAATTTCAATATTTCCAAGTATGCCACCAAGGGTATTCTCGCTGATATGGGCAAGTATCTTTCGGAAGACAAAGAGATAACTCGTGACACAATTCTTCCCAATATTCTTGAAATGTGTGATGCAAACGGCAAAATATATAACCTTCCCGTTTCATTTGCTATAAGAAGCATCATGATGAAGAAGAGCATCGTGGGTGATAGAACAAGCCTTACGTTTGGGGATGTCAATGAAATCCTGAAGACTTTCCCCGACTCCGTTTATCTCAGAGAGATTGACAGACCTCAGCTTGAAACAAGCTTCCTCCCCATTATTCTTGAGGACTTCATCGACTATAAGAACGGAAAGTCCAACTTCACCGACGGAAGCTTTGCCGAATATCTTGAATTCGCTAAAACCTTCCCTGCAAAAATAGACTTTGAAAATCTCTATATGGACTTTGATGACTCCGACTGGGAGGACTACGAAAACGCCTTTAAGGAAAACAGAGTGCTTGCAAACGTCGCTTATATTTCAAGATTTGAGACTTATGAGTGGCAGGAGGAGCAGTTCGGCGAGGACGTGGTTTATATCGGATATCCCACAAACACAGGCAATCCTCACGCTGTTGTATTTGATACACAGTTTGCTATCGGTGCAAAATCCATATACAAGGATGAAGCATGGAATTTTATGAAGATGCTTCTCGGCAAGGAATACCAGTCCGAATACGTTTGGAGCTTCCCTGTAAATAAAGAAGCTTTCTACGTGATGAAGGAAGAAACCATAACAAGTATTAAGTCACAGTATGAAAAGGAATCAATGGAAGACGAATGGTTTGACGATGACTTTATAATGGATGACGATATGGTGGTAATGCCTCGTACTGAAGAAGCGGTTGAGGAGATTATCGTTGAGGAGCCTGTGACTAATGACTTGATAAAACCCGCTCCTATGCCTATCTATCCTTCCGAAGAAGAAAACGCAGACAACGCTGAAAGACTTCAAAAGGCACTTCAAAAGCTTGAGGATATTTCAAATATTGCCTCCACCACAACACGTCTCGCACGCTACAATGACCCCGTTATCGACATAATCTCTACCGATACAGGTGCATTCTTCGACTCCAAAAAGTCAGCCGCCGAGACTTGCAAGACGATAGAGAGCAGGGTTAATCTTTATCTCGCCGAAAACTCGTAAATTTCTTTGAAATTTTGGTTAAAACCGAAAATGAAATTTTAGGTTTTATTTCAAAGTGCTTTTCAAAGAGAAAGTGCTAACAAAACAAAATTTGGTTATATGTTTTTTAATGAAGAAAGACGAGGGGAAACCTCGTCTTTCTTTTGATTTATCCAAATTTCATTTTCTTCGCGTGTTCCTCGGTCTGGCGTACAAAGTACGCCGACGCCGTCGCACTCCGCGATTTTACCTCAAAATTTCTTCGAAATTGAAATTTCTTAGAAATTTCGTGTAATACTTTGTCAACTGCAAAACCCCCGTCGTCGCCTTACGTATAGTAAGGCTTACTCGGGGTTTTCTTGTTGCCTCGTCTTACGCAAAATTTCGTCGAAATTATTTCTTTGAAATTTTGGTTAAAATTATGAAAATATAATATAAAACAAAAATACCACTCTATTGGGTGGTATTTTTCAGTCTGTCGAAAAAGGTCACTCGAAAGAGTGGCTTTTTTGTGTTAAATATGGTATAATAGAGGTAGAAAAAATGTGAGGTAAAAATATGTTAAGTAAGGGACAAAACGGAAGAGACC
>JAZNYT010000061.1:0-36236 GCA_045594565.1 Eubacteriales bacterium | reverse complement strand
AAGCCATACCATTTCCATTTGGTCTCTTCCGTTTTGTCCCTTACTTAACATATTTTTACCTCACATTTTTTCTACCTCTATTATACCATATTTAACACAAAAAAGCCACTCTTTCGAGTGACCTTTTTCGACAGACTGAAGTCAAGTACTTAAAGTACTTGACTTTTAATTTTTTCATAACCTTTCTCTGCGTTTTGAAAGATACTATCTATTTCTTTATCACCGACAGTTGAAAGCTTTTTCTTTGAGGGATTGCCCCAGATATTAAAAAATCTCGGACCTATCCACTCACAGTATCCGGTGGATGTAAAAAGACCTTCGATAATTGAACGAGCCGCCTTTTTAGGTGACATAAATATAACCTTCATTGGATGCTTTATCAGAGCAAAAATAATCTTAGGGTAATGCGAGGTAATGCCTGTTAGTGTGATACCGGGATGAGTTACCGAAAGCTTCGCCCTCACCTCTTTTTCAAATAATCGGTAAAGTGAAAACATAAGATATCGTTTTGCGTTACCATATACAAGAGAGCATTTTTCACGTGTTTTAAAATCCACATCCGTTTCGTCGGTTTTTGAATAGTTGTGAGCTATACTTCCTACTACAACTACTCTTCCCCCGTTTTCTCTTAAGGATGGTATAAGCTCCTTTGTCATATAGTAGGGAGAGAGAAAGTTTATCTGAAAAACGTTGTCATAGCCTGTAGAGCATTTTTCTCTCGGAATTTTATACGCTCCTGCATTGTGAATAATAGAATAAAGCTTTTCGGATTTCAGAGTTTCCGTGACCTCTTTGACATTTTCTATATCAGTAAGGTCAAGCCTGATATTCTTGATGTTCACTTCAGGAAAACGAGAAATTATCTCCTCTCGCAATGCAAGAGAGCGTTCTTTATTTCTGTCAAGCATAATTATATCAGCGCCTTTTTCTGCGAGGAAAAAAGCTATCTCTCGACCTAGCCCTCCTGTCGCTCCGGTTATGGCAACTGTTTCTTTTTCAAGTGTTTTCATATTTTAAGCGTTTTAAGATATTCCTTTGTTTCATTATAAATACGATAGCTCTCATGAGCTTTTTGTATAGCTTTATTATGTACCCAAGGGTTAAGCACTTTTTTCTCTATATAGGGAATTGTTGCGTTATACTGTTTCGCAAGAGCCGTTGCAAAAAACCAAGCTATCATCATATTAAGATAATACTCCTCCGACCTGATTTTTGAGACAATATTAAGATAAGATGCGTCAAAATCATCGTCAAGAAAATGAGTCATAAGCATTTCTATGGCAAAGCGAAGGGTATAAAGACTGTCACTTTCAAGCCATTTCAAAATATATGGGTAAAGCTTTTCGTGATTTTTAGCAAAGCATTTCGGACGAAAAGAATCACATACCGCCCAGTTATCAATGAGAGGCAAGAGCTTTTCAGTTTCACAGATACACTCGCTGAAGTCGCGTATATTTGATATTACAAAAGCGTAAAGTAGCTTTTCCTCGTGATATTCAAAGTTAAAGCTCTTGAAATCATCTACTGTAAGCTCTTTTGAAAGCTTCTTCAAAAGAGGTACTCTAACGCCCAAAACCGAAGACTTAGGTATACCGGGAATAAGAGAGGAGGAAAAGCTTTTATACTTTTCCTCTGATAAATTTATAAGATTTTCTTTAATTTGCGTTTGCGTTTTCATTTGCATTTTTCTTGAGCTTTCTGAATTTGTATACACCAAAGGCGAAGAAGAAGATTGCATAGAAGGCTTGTTCAAGAGATACTATAAGCATTCTTCCGTCGGCACCGCGTTCCAACACGTTACAAATGTACCAAGTACAAGGAATCATATACGCCCAGTTTGCAAGGCAAAGAACCAAAGCGGGATATTTTACGTTGCCTGCGCCTCTTATACCTGCCGAGAACACATTTCCGAGACCGAAGAAAAGCGGTGCGCAAATGTAGTAAATTCTAAGTACCTTTGCACTGTATTCAACGGTTGTAGGATCGGAGTTGTAAATTCTTACTATCAAGTCTGCAAGAGGATACATAATAAGAGCGAGAATGATACAAAGAACGGTGGAGGCTATAGTTATTGCAGTAGTAATTCTGTAGGCATGCAGTTCATCTCCCGCGCCCTTGTATTTACCTGCAAGAATCTGAGCAACGTAGGCAAGAGCATTAGGAGCAAGAACAAACAGAGAGGTCGCGGATGACGCTATAGTATATACCGCAATTTCAAAGTCTCCCATCCTTGCATATATCTGACTGAGAATCAATGAGGCGATAGAGGTAACGAAGTTCTGTATGCACATTACGCCACCAATCTTGATAGTCTTAACGGCAACCTCGTGGTCAATAAGTTTAAAGGCGTTCTTGATACATCCTTTAAAGTTTCCTGCTCTGTGTAAGATTATAAAGCATATACCTGTAAAGAAGAGGTTTGCAGTAAGGCTGGCGAGACCAAGTCCCCAAATGCCCCATCTGAAAACAACCATAAACAAGAATCTGAGTCCTAAATCCATTAAACCGCCGAAAAGGGATATGTAAAGAGGGCCTTTCGTATTGAGGCATCCTCTGAGAATACCAATAATATTGGTACGGAAAAAGGACATAGGAATAGTGAGCGCCAAAAATATAGCGTATATAGAGCCGTTGACAATAAACGTCTCGGACATATTCGGATAGAAATAGTTAAGTATGGGAGTGCGGAATAAAATAATTATAACAGAGATGGAAAGAGCCACAGCCATACCGATAACGTTGGAGGTTGCAAAAAGCTTTCTCGACTTATCCTCGTCCCCTGCGCCGATATACTGGCTCATAAGAAGTGACGCACCCGTTGCAATAGAGCCATAAAGAGCTGTAAGAGGCCCCACCACACTACCAACAAGAGAGGTGGCGGTAAGATATGCGGTATCAATATTTGAAGAAACTGCTGTAGAACCTACCGAAAGCACAATTGATGCAAGCTGTTCCCAAAATACAGGAAGAAAGAGTGTGATAACGAGAAGAAAATCTATGCGTGTCTTTTCCTTCATTCGAAATAACATAACGCACCTCATATTTTATTTTTCTTTACCAACACTATAGGATATAAATCATAAAAAGTCAATAGGATTTTCAAAAAATCCTATTGACTTTAAAATTATTTTTCAAGTACAAACTGAACGGGAAGTCCATTTTCAAAGTCGGGTATGCTTTCGCCCTTTACAAGAGGTGCGATCCATTCAAGGCACTCACGTGTTAAGTTGTTGCCTCTCTTGTTGATAAACTCTCGGGGTACCTTTCTTACGGCGTTTGCAACTGTGGAGACGTCAACCTTCTTACAGGTACAGGAATAGGTAGCTCCTTCTTCTCTTTCGTAAGCAGCCATACATCCGGTTTCTCCGTTAAGCGCAAGGTTTGCGGCATATTTTCCTACCATAACAGACTCATCAATATCGGTGCCCGATGCTATATGCGCCGCACAACGCTGAAGAAGGCTTATTTCTACCGTTCTTGATTTACAGCCGATATACTCTCTGACGTAGCTTTCAATCACTCTGCCCGTGCCTGCCAGATACTTATGTCCAAACGCATCAAGCTTGCCCGCCTGCTCTCCTTCTCCTACGTATACACCGTTTTTATCTCTTACTCCCTCGGAAACCGCAACAACAATATTGGGTTTCTTTTCGAGCAGCTTCTTTACGTCTTCTATAAATTCTTCCATAACAAAGGGAACTTCAGGAAAGTACACGAGGTCGGGGGCATCTTTGCCGTAAAGTGCAGGAAGTGCCGCTGCAGCGGTAAGCCAGCCCGCATCTCTGCCCATAACCTCAACGATTGTAACCGCCTTAACAGTATATACTGCGGTGTCGCGGATTATCTCGCTGATAGAGGTTGCAACGTACTTTGCGGCAGAGCCGTAACCGGGAGTATGGTCAGTACATACAAGGTCGTTGTCAATAGTCTTGGGTACGCCGACAAATCTTACGTCGCTTCCGATCTTTTCAGCAACGGCGGAAAGCTTTCTTATGGTATCCATTGAATCGTTTCCACCGATATAAAAGAAATAACCGATATTATGCTTCTCAAGAATCGAGAAAAGCTTTTTATATTTTACAACGTCCTCTTCTTTATCCGTATCAAATGGAGGAAGCTTTTTTCTGCAGGAGCCAAGTGCCGCCGCAGGGGTCTTCTCAAGATTCGTGAGAAGTGCTTTGTTTTCGAAAACTTCATTAAGATTACAAAGTCTTTCTTCAAAAAGTCCCTCAATACCGTTGAGCATACCGTAAACGGTATCAACCTTTCCGGATTCAAAAAGTCCTTTTATTACACCCGAAAGGGTGGCATTTATCGCCGCTGTCGGTCCTCCCGACTGTCCTATAACTGCATTTTTCATTTTTTCATTCTCCTTATCGGGTTGTTTTATTTATCAGTTCTTTTATTTCGTCCTTGGAAAACACGTATTCCTCGTTGCAG
This sequence comes from Eubacteriales bacterium, assembly GCA_045594565.1. Lineage (GTDB taxonomy): Bacteria > Bacillota > Clostridia > Oscillospirales > SIG627 > RGIG6353. The sequence goes on along the minus strand of JAZNYT010000061.1, from coordinate 31,796 downwards.
AATCTGCAACGTGTGGTGACGTCTTCCTCTTCCAGCATTTCTTCAAGCTCTTTTTTGCCAAGGCTTACAAGACCTTTAGCGTATTTTTCTTTCGAGCAAGTGCATTTGAAGGCAATATCAATTTCGTCAAATTTCTCGTAATCAACACCGGAAAATACGATATCTGCAAAGTCCACGGCACACTTACCATCATTCATAAGATTTGTAACCGAGGTAATCATCAACGTATTTTTTTCAAGTATTTCCGCAGTAGCATCATCAGCACCGGGGAGGAGCTGAAGTATAAAGCCTCCCGAAACGCGGCAGGAATAGTCTCGGTCTACAAGCACACCGAGTGCACAGGCCGAAGGTGTCTGCTCACTGTTATAGAAATAAGACGTAAGGTCTTCGGCTATCTCACCGCTTATAAGCTCGGACATACCGACATACGGCTCTTTTCCGCCAAGGTCTCTTATAACGCAGAGAAGACCTTTTCCGACTGCTCCGCCTACATCAAGCTTTCCGTTGGGCTTGAGTGGCAAATCTACCTGAGGATTTTCCATATATCCTCTGACGTTTCCCATATAGTCCGAAACGCAGGTAACCGTACCTGCAGGGCCGTCTCCCTTAAGCTGAAAAGTAAGTGAGTCGGTAGGGTTTTTCATAAGGCTTCCCAAAAGAGATGCGGCGGTGAGCGCTCTACCGAGAGTTGCCGATGCGGTAGGTGTGGTCATATGAATGTTATGTGCTTTGTTTACTATCTCGGTTGTATCGGCAAAAATAAGTCGTGCCGAGCCGTCCGAGGTTATAAATCTTGTAATCTTTGAATTCATTTTTTTGCTATTATATAGTACCTTTCTGTTTTTTCATCTATAGGTGCGCCATAAAAATCTGATTGAGCGGAAACAAATGTTAAACCTGCTTTTTTTAGAGAGTCCTTTATTTCAGCAAGGGTAAACATTCTCTCTCTTTGTTCCTCGTAGTATCTTTTGTATACTCCGTTTTCCTCCGCAAAAATATTTATGAAGAAATCACAGACCTTCTTCTTTTCGTCGTAAAGATTTTCCCAAGCGCAGAAAACTCCGTTGGCTTCAAGAACGTAGCAGTTATCGGAATAGATATTCTCAAACTTATATTCCGCGTTCATATCAAAAAGGAATAGACCGCCCTCTTTAAGCTCGCGTGAAACGCCCGAAAAAGCACGTACAAGTCCTGTCTTCGTTGTAATATAGTTGAGAGAATCAAAGGTGGACACAACCGTATCATAAATCGTGCCTGTAGAGAATGAGGTCATATCCTGGCAAGTATAAAAAACACGGGCGTGCGCTTTTGATGCCTTGTGGGATGCAAGTGCGAGCATCTCGGATGAAATATCAAGTGCCGTTACGTCAGCGCCTTTTTTGGAAAGGAGTACCGACATATCACCTGTGCCGCATCCGAGGTCAAGGAGGCGCGCTCCCTCAACAGATGCATTTCTTGATATATAATCAACATATTCGTCATAATCAACGTCACTGTTAAGAGCATCGTAAAATGCGGGTAATACAGTATATTCGCTATTCAACTTGTCCCCTCCTCACTACAATATAGATAGTATCAGTTTTCTCTGTCTTTGTCAACATATTTCATAGGAGTATACACCGTGCCGTTTTCTTCTTTTCTTTCCCCGTCTTTTTTAAATCCAAGTCTCTCGTATATGGGGATTCCGAAATCGCTGGCGTTGACAGTTACAGGAACATCTTTTTTGGTTGTTGATAAGAAGTGAGAAAAAAGCCGCTTTCCGATTCCCCGACCCATATAGTCCTTATGAGTGAAGAAAAGGCAAATATGGTTTGTTCCTCTCTTGCCTATCACACCGACGAGAGTTTCTTCATAATAAGCACCGTAAAGAGTTACGCTTCCGTCGAAGGTATTCATTCTGAAGGACATCGCCGACGTAGTATCACGAAAAAACTCGATACCCTCGGTGGTATATGTTGGCAGAATATATTTGTAGAAGGTATGAAAAATCATTCTGGATGCTTCTTCAAAGTCCGCATCTTCAAGTTTTCTTATTGTAATCTCCATTGTTATCCTCAAAAACAGGGCACACCAACGTATGCCCTATGTTTTATCTTTGCTTTATTCTTTTAAGTTTTATAAAATACACTATAAATATCACAAGGAAATGCGCAGCAACCGCTCCGAGAAAGTCTACCCATATGTCGATGACCTGTGACCCTCTGCCTTCAACGTGCATCTGAAGGGTTTCGTCTATGAGTGCAGTGAAAAGAGAGAGTGATGCAGATGAAGCGATAAGAAACGCTCTGTTCTTTTCAAAGAAAAAAGTACCGACAACGTAGATCAGACCGAGCACGAAGAACTCGATAAAATGGGCAGAGGTTCTGACGTCCGACGGGTCTACAACCGCATCCTCGTCAAACATTGATACAATTTTCTGGGATATTTCAACCACTTTCTGACTTTGTGCCGTGGACTCCTCACCTGTCGAAAGAGAGTTTGAGAAAATAAAATAAAGCCACGAAACAAGTAGTACGAAATAAAGGCATATTGCAATTTTTTTCTTGTTTTGATTATAAATTTTTATCATTATCTTCTACCTTGTAAAATAGGTGATATTCTCTTATATAATAAGAATGTAATAAGTACGTTCAAAAGTCCTTTCACTGCAGTAAAAGGAACGTTGAATATAAGTATTACCTTGGTAACGCTATCAATGGAAGGGATAATAGCGGAGGACATTCCGACTATCGCTTCTACAGGCATAATAAGGGTATATGCAGGGTATACAAGGAACTTATTCGTAAAGAAGGATGCCGCTGTCATAAAAGCCATACCGAGAACAGCAGCTACAACCGCACCCTTGAGGTTTCGGTGCTTGCTATAATATATTCCTGCGGGAACAGTGAAGAGAACACCAAGAATAAAGTTGGAAAGCTCCCCTACTCCTCCGGTAGAAGAAGAAAACACGTTGATAAAATTCTTAACAAAGCAAACTGCCGCACCACTAAGCGGACCAAGAGAAAAGGACGCAAGAAGTGCGGGAAATTCCGAAAAGTCTATTTTGAGATAGCTCGGAACGAAGGGTAGCGTAAAATTCAAGAACATAAGTACTGCAGAAACAGCAGACAGAATTGCCGTCATTACTATACGGCGAGTTGAAGAAATTTTCATATAGTTGCCTCCTTTTCAGAGCAAAAGAGACAAGAGGACACTTTCGTTTCTCTCATCCGGACTGTAACCGTCGGTATCGGAATTTCACCGATTCAGCAAATGCTCGCGGACTTTAGCCGAAGAGATCCGAACTTTTGTCGGTTTTAAGGATAACTTTCGCCCATCTCCTCGTTACTTTCCCTTATAACACAAAAAGTGTTACTTCATAAAAGATGTCTTGAATAGTTTGACTCTCTTCGGCTATAACCGCCGGTGGAGATTTTCACTCCGCCCTGAAACTAAATTTGTACTTATATTATATTCTGTCGGCGCTCAAAAGTCAATATAAATGATATAAGAGAAAATTATAATATTTTGTTGTTGACTTTTCTGGCGTGCTATGACATAATGAACATAAATCGGTGCTGTTTATTTGCACTAACAAAATATTGTGGTAAAGCTATATGGAAGAAAATATTTATTTAGAAAAAGTAATACCCAACATAGAAGGAATTCCCGTTGTTATTAAAAACGGCAAAAACGGGTATCAGGTCAAAAAAAATACAAAATTCAGTCGAATACATTTGCACTCGGACATTGAAGCGATATGTGTATACTCCGGATATTACGGTGTTAAGCTTGCGGACGAGACAGAATACGTACTGAAGGCAGGTGACGTTATATTTTTCAATGCAAACGTTGCGCACATGACGTACGCCAAAGAAGACTGTATCATGAAAAGCGGACTCATACAGTTTAAGCTCAACGCCTTTAAAAAGAAAGGCTCGGATTGTCACAGTGAAATACTGGATTTTGTGTCCAGACATACGGGAAAAGAAGTTTTAGTTACCGATGACAAGGAGATTTTCGACCTTTGTGACAAGGCTATAGTGTGGTCTTCCGAAAAGAACGTTGCAAAGGATTTGTTTATCGCATCCGCAATATACGGAATTATCGCACATCTTTATGAAGAGGGGTTCTTCGTTGACAATCTCTCAAACGTAAAGGCGGGAAAGTTAAAGAAGCTGCTCCCAGCCCTTGAGTACATATCAAAGGAATACAGTGAAAATATTTCACTAACCGACGTTGCCGGAATTTTTGGTATGAGTAATTACTATTTTTGCCGACTGTTTAAGGAAACGCTTGGATTCGGATACACCGATTATCTGAACTTTCTAAGAATTTCAAAAGCGCAGGATGAGCTTGTGGAAACCGAAAAAAGTATTCTTGAAATAGCGTACGACAACGGATTTTCTTCCGTTTCATATTTCAACAGAGTTTTCAAATCCATAAACAACTGCTCTCCATCGGAATACAGAAAGTTCTCAAAGGAATCGGTTAAGATATCAAATGATCAACACATTTAAAAAGAAGTCGGAATTTTTCCGACTTCTTTTAATTCTTATGGCTTAAATATATTTTTGTACTGCAAAAGCTTATATTCTTCCAGAATCGCCTTGTCGTCTGCCGAGGCATCAGAAGTTCTGACGAGTGTATTGAATTCGGGTGACAAATATCCGTAGAAGTTTATTGCAGGTATTTTGCTTTGAAGCGTATCAAGATAGGAGAAGTAAGGTGTGAGACCGATTCCCGCCTTTTTCATCATCATTGTTGACAAAAAGTTAAGACTTGTAAGCTCAACCGTTTCCTCGGGTGTATCGTAACTCGTCCAGATAAAAAACGGAACTGTGTGCTTCTTCTCGGTGCCCAAAAACGACCAGGCGTCGTTCCCCATAACCTCGGGATAAAATGCATTTGTAAGAGTGGGATGATGGTCTCCGAAGAAAACGATCATAGTGTCTTCGCGGTAATTCGTGAAATATTCTATGAGCATCTTTAATGCATCGTCGCTCTTTTTTATAAGCGTGAGGTATTGGTTGACGCTTAAGTGGTCTCCGCCCGTATAGAAAACCTCCTCTTCAAATCCGCCGAACTCATAGCCGCCGTGATTTTGCATAGTTACGCAGAAGGTGAATATTTTTTCATCTTCTTTTTTACTTTCAAAACGGCTTATTATGTCTCCGAAAAGAGTTTCGTCCGAAATGAATCCTCTTATGTAGCCCTTCTTTGATAAATCGTCCATAAAGTATATTTCGTCAAAGCCGAATACGTCGTAAACTACGTTTCTCTTCCAGCCTGACGGAAGATATGGATGCATTGCTACCGTAGTGTAGTCATTATCGTTCATTACGTCAACTACAGTATTTGCTTTATTTTTAATATACTGCTGATAAGCAATAGAGCCGTAAGGTAAAAAGGCTTGTGTGTTACCCGTCAAAAATTCCCATTCAGACGTAGCGGTACCGCCGCCGTAAACAGAAGCGAGAGCATATCCTTTTGTGGTATTTTCCGAAAGTGAGTTGTAAAACTCAAGAGGGTCAACGTTTGTTTCAACATTACCCAAAACAGAAAGATCGGAGAACGCCTCGGACATTATTACGATAATATTAGGAGTGTTTTCAAGAGATTCGGTTGCGGGGTAGCCTAATAGGGCCTTTTCCGCTTTTTCGTCGGTATACCCCTCGGGAGGCACTACCCTACTGTCACGCGCTTCGATGAGGAAGTTATAAGTCACGCCGTTGTATTTAGTTCCCTCGTATGCCCAAAGCTGCATATAGTTCGTAGAATTATTCATACACCAGGATACAACGTAAAGGGAAAGTCCCAGAAAAAAGACTCCACATATTCTCGGAAGCTGGTTTTTCTTTGATTTGTGAGTTATTCGCGTAACGAAGAATACAAAGGTTATAAAAACAAGTACAATAAAGGAATAAATGATACGGGAGTTAAAATCTATCTTATACTGCCCTACAACCGATGCCGCGGTGCGAATAGAATAAAAGTCTGCAAATTTTATTTCGCTTCCACGAAAGGAAATCACAAGATAATCGATAAACACGAATATATAAAGCGCTATATTAGCCAGAAGAACAGAAATCCGCACTCTGTTTGTAATAATCAAAAAGAGAAAGGCAAATGATGTATTGAGGGCTACGTTACCAATAAAGGTGGGAAGATTCAAAAGCTTCGGGTCTACCGATAGCATAAACTGATAAATGATAGTGAACACAAAGGAGTTTGCTATAGGCAGCACCAGATCAAAGGGCGGTGTCTCCCGAAATTCAAAACGAATAAGCGAAAAGAAAATAAAGAAAAGTGCTACTATCGAATAGCCTTGTCTCGAAAACGGGAGCAGTCCGCATTCGCAAAGGATAATATACAGATATATGAGCGAAAAGGTTATGTAGAAAACCTTATCGAATTTAATACTGATTTTGAAAAAAGGTTTCTTTTCCAAACTATCGCCTCCTTTTTTGACGGTACTATATTACCATAAAAATATGAATATTTCAACTTTTTTCGATATTTGTGAAAAACAACGGGATTTGTTTATAATTTGTTCACAATATCGTGAGATAATACAAAAAGAATTTTTATATACATATTGACAACAAGAATAGATTGTTGTATAATTATGCATATCAAATGAATAAAATTACAAGAGGTGCTTAAAATGGATAAGACAAAAATCAAAAAGGTAGTCCTCGCTTACTCCGGTGGACTTGACACATCTATTATTATTCCGTGGCTTAAGGAGAACTACAACAACCCCGAAATCATTGCTGTATCGGGTAACGTAGGACAGGCAAGCGAGCTTGAGGGCCTTGAAGAAAAGGCTATCAAGACAGGCGCTTCAAAGATTTACATAGAAGATCTTACAAAGGATTTCCTTGACAACTACGTATTCCCTTGCGTTCAAGCAGGTGCAAAGTATGAGGAATATCTTCTCGGTACTGCTTTTGCACGTCCTCCGATTGCAAAGAGAGTTGCTGAGATTGCTCTTGCAGAGGGTGCTGACGCTATCTGTCACGGCTGTACAGGTAAGGGCAACGACCAGGTGCGTTTTGAGATGGCTATAAAGGCTTTTGCTCCCAATATGCCTATAATCGCTCCTTGGCGCGAGTGGGACATTAAGTCTCGTGAAGAAGAAATCGACTATGCTGAGGCACACAACGTTCCTCTTAAGATTAGCCGTGAGACCAACTATTCAAAGGATAAGAACATCTGGCATCTTTCTCACGAGGGTCTTGACCTTGAGGATCCTGCAAACGAGCCTCTTTACAACAAGGAAGGATTCCTTGAAATGGGCGTTTCCCCCGAGATGGCTCCCGACACTCCTACCTACGTTACAATTCATTTTGATCAGGGTGTTCCCACAGCTATTGACGGCGTGAAGATGGATTCAGTTGAGCTTGTTACAAAGCTCAATGAGCTTGGCGGTAAGAACGGTATCGGACTTCTTGATATCGTTGAAAACAGACTTGTTGGTATGAAGTGCCGCGGTGTATACGAGACTCCCGGCGGAGCAATTCTCTACAAGGCTCATCAGGTTCTTGAAACAATTACTCTCGACAAGGAAACCGCTCACTATAAGGCACTCGTTGCGCAGAAGCTTGCAGAGATGGTTTACAACGCTCAGTGGTTCACTCCCCTTACAGAAGCAATTCTTGCTTTCGTAAAAACTACTCAGAAGACTGTTACAGGTGACGTAACACTCAAGCTTTACAAGGGTAATATGATAAATGCAGGAGTTACCTCTCCCTATTCTCTCTATGATCCTGAAATTGCAACCTTCGATGAAGACGAGGTTTATGATCAGGCAGAGGCTGCAGGATTTATAAATCTTTACGGACTTCCTGTTAAGGTTTATGCAAAGATGAAGGAAAAGAACAATCTCAAGTAATATGTAAAATCAAGGCTTCCTCATATGTGGGGAAGCCTTGAATGATAAGAAAGGAATTAAATATGGATAAGCTTTGGGCAGGAAGATTTACAAAGGAGCTTGACAAAATTGCATTCGGATTTAACTCTTCCATAGATATCGACTCCAGAATGTACCGTCAGGATATAACAGGCTCGATGGCACACGCCACAATGCTCGCAAAGCAAGGAATTATAGAGAAAAGTGAATGTGATGCTATAATAGCGGGTCTTGAGGAAATACTCTCCGACATTGAATCCGGCAAGCTCGAAATAAGTCCCGATGCAGAGGATATACATTCCTTTGTTGAAGGCGAGCTCACCTCGAGAATAGGAGATGCGGGAAAGCGTCTTCACACAGCAAGAAGCCGTAACGACCAGGTAGCAGTTGATTTCAGACTCTATCTCAGAGATGAAATGACAGAGGTTGTAGCTCTTATAAAAGAGCTTATCTCCTCTATAAACGAACAGGCAGAAAAGAATGCAGATACTATTGCTCCCGGTTATACACACCTGCAGAGAGCGCAGCCAATTTCCTTTGCGCATCATCTCCTTGCCTACGCCATGATGCTGATACGCGACGTTGGAAGAATAGAGGACGCGGTAAAGAGAATGAACGTATCCCCTCTCGGCAGCTGTGCACTCGCCGGTACTACCTATGATACAGACAGAGCCTTTACTGCCGAGAAGCTTGGCTTTGACGGATATACTCTCAACAGTATCGACGGTGTTTCAGACAGGGATTTCTGTGTTGAGCTTCTCTCGGCACTTGCTCTCGTTATGACACATCTATCCCGACTTTCCGAGGAAGTAATTCTTTGGTCGAGTTGGGAATTCAAGTTCGTTGAGCTTGACGATTCGTACACCACAGGCTCCAGCATTATGCCTCAAAAGAAGAACCCCGATATGTCCGAGCTTGTACGAGGCAAGACGGGCAGAGTGTACGGAAACCTTATGTCAACCCTCACAATGCTCAAGGGTCTTCCCCTTGCATACAACAAGGACATGCAGGAGGATAAGGAGTCGATTTTCGACAGTATTGATACGGTTAAGGTTTGTCTTCAGGTTACAGCTCCCATGATAGCTACAATGAAGGTGCTTCCCGAAAACACCGCAAATGCTGCAAAGACTGGCTTTATCAATGCAACCGACCTTGCAGACTATCTCACGAAAAAGAACGTACCCTTCAGAGAGGCGTATAAGCTAACAGGACAGATTGTAAGATACTGCATCGAAAACTCACTTGTGCTTGACAATATGCCCATTGAAGATTATAAGAAGTTCTCCCCTCTCTTTGAGGAGGATTTGTATTTCGAGATCGACCCCTCAACCTGTGTGAAAAAGAGAATTTCACAGGGCGGTACAGGACCCGACTCAGTTAAAGCACAAATTGAATATGTAAAAGGATTTTTGAAGTAAAAGTAATGGCAAGATGTTTTCACATCTTGCCATTTTGTTTTTTTGTATAAATCCGCAAGATGCGGATTTATACCGTGTTCAAGTGTCCTATCCGCAGATGCCTTCGATGAAGCCGCAGGCGGATTTTACGGCACTCATAAAGCGGCGCTTTGAGTCGCATCCGCTTTTAGCAAATCGTGAAACAAGAAATGCTCCTGCTGTTCCTCCGATTATCATTCCGACTGCGATTCCTTCCATAATTTTAGTTGAATTCTTCATTTTTCTTCTCCTCTCATATCTTGTCTGTCATTAGTATGAGAGTTTTTCAAGTTAGTATTCATTATCGTTTACTGTTTTTTCAAGGGTGCAGTATCTATACTTTTACCAAAAACAACAAAACGGTCAAAAAGATATTCGGAAACGAAATTTACGAGCATTGTGAGTATAAGTACCAGATATTCATTCCACCCTGCATTGTCTGTAAGGTATGCCGTCCACCAAGTTGAAAGGGGTGTAAATACAAGATAAAATAGTGCGACCTGTATCATTGCAATCGGCACGTTATTTGCCGAGCAAAAGGTAAATTTTCTGTTTAAGGTGAAATTCCAAAGGACAGAAAGCACGAGGGACACAAGATATGAAACCCAATGGGTGAGATGAAAGACTTCCTCCATCAGCGTAAAGGAAAGGATTTGTATTATACCTGCGCTTATTGAAAACAAAATGAATTTCAGAGATCTTAAAAATTCTTTTTTCTTATTCATATTATCAGCTCCTTTAACGAAATTATAATAATACAGTCAGAAATATTTGTCAATATTTTTAATTATGTATTGAAAATTTGTATACTATTTGTTAAAATGTAATAAAGTTACAAGGAGGTAGATACAGTGAGAAACAAAATTTTTGTAATAGTCTTTTCAATTATTTTCGTTGCTCTGTTTTTGGGTGCGCCAATTTCAAGAGCTCTTACCGAGCTTGGAGTTATCGAGTACAACAACGTGGGCAACGTAATAACACCTGACAAGACATATTCGTCAGACGGCGCGATTTCAAAATTCTTAAACGGATTTGAAAACGTAAAAGTAGAGATAAAGGATACATACATAAACAACCTTCCCTTCTATCTTACAATTACAAATAATTTCAAGCCTTTAGAGGAAAAAATCAATGCGCCTGTAATAAACTGGCTGCAGAAGAAGAGTCTTGAAAGTTACAGTTCAGACTGCCGTCACGTATGGCAGGAAATGAAAAAGGAGCCTACATGCTCGGAGAAAGGTGAAATCTACTCTCTTTGCCGTCTCTGCGGTATTGAGACGGAAAAAGAGACACTGGAAAGGCTCGATCATACCTTCGTAGAAACGAATACAGTTGATGTTTCCTGCGAAAGCGACGGATACACTCTTATGACTTGTAGCGTGTGCGGAGAAACAGAGCTTCGTGACGTAGTTGTTACAGAAGGACACAAATATGAGCTTATATACGAGACGCCTGCTACCTGTACGTCGGAGGGCGTTCTTGAATACGTTTGTACCGTCTGTCAAAGCGGATACAGCGTTGATACAGTTCGCACAAATCATACGTACGGTACTGACGGCAAGTGTATCGTTTGCGGATCATATGACGTAAACGTTGAAATTCCCGACGGACACGAGCATTCGTATAGCGAACAGATTGTTGCACCCACCTGTACAGAGGGCGGATACACTCTATTTACCTGCGAGTGTTCACATTCCTACAAGGATGCGCCAACACCTCCCGCAGGTCATAAGTACAATGCTGAAATAGTGCCCTCCACCTGTCAGGTAAAGGGATATACCCTTTTCACTTGCTCGGTATGCTCTGCTTCATACAAGGGTAACGAAACGGAGATTAGAGACCACAACTACAAAGAACAGATAATAAAGCCCACCAAGACAGAGGGCGGTTACAGTATTTTCACATGTGAGTTCTGTTCTGATGCTTATAAAGACAAGTTTACAGAAAAGCTTGCAGACATACCTGAACCTACAACGAAGGCTGATGAGAGCGGTACTGAATACACGGCGACATACAAGAGCGTAGACAGCATTTTCAGATACTATGAGCTTTCAGCAACCTATCCCGACGGTAATACGCTTACGTCCTTTGCAAGAATCGTAAAGCTTGACCGAGAGGTGCTTCACGAAAATATGCTGAACACTGTCAAGCTTGTAAATACGATGGTTGAGAAGGACAGAAACGTTAACTGGTATTTCTACTTCCCCACTAATATTGAAGTAACGGAAGTGGGCGAAAAGATGATGCCTCAGGAATCAACAAGATATATTTTCGAGGAATTTCTTGCAAAGGTCGACCCCTCTGTTAAAACGGACTATCTAAAGATAAATTCCTTCAGAGACTATTTTGACAAGAACTATATAACAGACCACCATTGGAACCACGAGGGATTTAACGAGGCGTATCTCGGAATTGTGAGAATGCTCAACGAGAATTATTCGGATATCGTGCCCTTTGAACTTAAAAATAAATACGTATACGAAGACGTTAAGTTCTACGGCTCACTTTCAAGAGTACGTGCGGATTATGACTTTGCAGATAATTTCGGTCTATACTACTACTCGCTCCCCGAGCATAACGTAGTTCTTGACGATAAGATAAGCTATGGCTCAGAGTCTCCTCTTGAAGAAAATATCGAGACTTATAACGACGGAATGTTCAGCACGTCGCGTGGATTTAACCACTACACAGAATTTTTCAGAATATGCAAAGAAGTGAGCGTACCGAATAACAATACAGGCAGAAATCTGCTTCTTATCGGCGACTCCTATTCAATGCCTCTTCTTGAAATAGTTTCCTGTCATTTCGACAATGCTTATATAAGATACGAAGACAGAAACTGGAACAACTTCCCCGACGAGCTTATCTATGAGGAGTTTATCAAGGAATACAACATCACAGACGTAATCGTCATCGAAGAGCCTGCCAAGTGCGTGATGCAGGGTTACGGCTCGGCATATCCGTCGGGATTCTTAAATATCTTCCCCGACGAAAACTGGTAAGGAGGTAAATGTATGGAATTTTCACAGCTTTATTTTGCATTTTGGTTTTTGCCTCTTTTCTTTCTTTGCTACTATCTGTTCGGACACTTTTTCGGACTCAGAGGAAAAAACCTGACTCTTCTTGTTTTCTCTCTTTTCTTCTATGCTTGGGGTGAGCCCGTATACGTTCTTCTTATGGTGTATTCAACCATACTGGACTACACCTGTGGCAGAGGAATTGAGCGAGGAGAGCTTCAGTCAAACAAACGCAAAAAGAAATTTTGGCTGACTGTTTCACTCATAGGAAACCTTGGACTTCTCGGAATATTCAAGTACCTTGATTTCTTTATTGAAAATATCAACTACATCCCAAAGGTTGACCTTCCCCTTGCAAACATTATGCTTCCTATCGGTATTTCATTCTATACCTTCCAAACAATGTCCTACTCAATTGACGTATATTACGGCAGAGTAAAGGCACAGCACGACATTCTCACCTTCGGCACATACGTTACAATGTTCCCTCAGCTCATTGCGGGTCCTGTTGTAAGATATAAGACAGTGGAAGCAGAGCTTATGGGAAGACGAGAAACGCTTGACGATTTCGCATCAGGTCTCAGACGCTTCATCATAGGTCTTTCTAAGAAGGTGCTCCTTTCGAATACCTTTGCAAGTGTTGCGGATTCTCTCTACAATCCCTTGAATCCAGCGGAGTCCGCCGCATCGAGCATTTCACATCTTGGTGTTATCGGTTCGTGGATAGTAATTCTTGCATACACCTTACATATCTATTTCGATTTCTCGGGTTATTCCGATATGGCTATAGGTATGGGTAAAATGATGGGATTCAAGTTCCTTGAAAACTTCAACTACCCTTATATTTCAAAGAGTATTACAGAATTCTGGCGAAGATGGCACATATCAATGTCTACCTTCTTCAGAGACTACGTTTACTTCCCTCTCGGAGGCAGCCGTTGTTCAACTCTCAAATGGATACGAAACATTGCGGTAGTATGGTTCCTCACGGGTCTATGGCACGGTGCGGAATGGAACTTCGTTCTGTGGGGTCTTTACTTCGCGGTAATTCTTCTTATTGAAAAGTTTGTTCTTTCAAAGATTCTCCCGAAGCTTCCCGTTATCAATCATCTTTACTCCTTGCTTCTTATCGTGTACGGATGGGTAATTTTCAGAGAAACCAGTGTTACGAGTATTGGCGAGTTTACCAAAGCGATGTTCGGCGGATTCGGACTTCTCGGCGATGGAGCAAACTCAATCTGGACGCTTCTTTATCAGTCCGACTTCGGTCTTATCGCAGTCATCGCATTTATAATCGGTGCTATTGCTTCAACACCTATTCTTCCGAAAATCAAAGAAAAGTGTGAAGGCTCTAAAATGCTTCCCTTAATCGGCGACGTTTTACTCATTGTTCTCTTCTTTATTTGTACAATTAAGCTTGCGCTTGGCTCGTACAATCCATTTATTTATTTCAAATTCTAAGGAGCTTATATGAAAAAGTTATTTATAATAACAGCTTTACTGATCATACTTACTGTTTCGGTTGTAGCATCTGACATAATTCTCATATCCCCCCGCCCTGTAACAGAAATATTAAAGGGCACTCCCGTTATTGACGGAATCGTTGACAGCATTTACCTTAAAAGCTACAAGGTTACCACAAGTGGCATTGACGACGTTTTCCACGTAAGCACTCCTACGTCCGAAGAGGGATGTGCAAAGGACTCCGCCACGGCTTACTACCTTCACGACAACGAAAGACTTTACGTGTGTATCGAAGTAACAGACGATAAGGTTTATACCAGAGGAAAAGAGTGGGTAGAAAAGTACATAGCCCAACTCGCGTGGGAAAACGATGCAGTGGAAGCGAGGGTTTATTATGAAGAGCTTGGAGATAAGACGCAGAGTAATCAGTACATCTTCCAGGCGGACGCATTTGGTATTGCAACCGAAAACTATCTTGGTCTGTGCAAGGGAGAGCACTTCGTTGCTACCGCTCTGACCGACACCGGTTTCATCTGTGAATTCTCCCTTCCCCTTGCCTTTGACACAAAGGAAGGCGAAAGTATCGGTGTTTCTATTGAAATTGACGATTTAAACGAGGATATTTCCGGTCCTGATTCAGCAATTGGCAAGAATAACTTTGCAGCTTACGGAAGTCAGCATCCTTATGAAAATATGGTAAAGCTTTCGTCAGAAAATGCGGTTGCGACCACACTTACCTACAACGACACCGCAAAACACTGGGGCAAGAAATATACGGATTACGTTACAGACACCGGGCTTTTCACTGTATCAAGCGATAGCTTTGAACCTGACCGCAAGATAACGAGAGCGGAATTTGCTTCAATTCTTGCAAAAGCTTATGAAAAGAAAAACGGAACTCTCAAGGTTTCCGATTCAAAGAAGTTTTCCGACGTTGACTATAGCGCGTGGTACGGTAAGTACATTATCTGGGCGGCAGACAACGGAATTATAAACGGAAAGAGCGAAACCGCTTTTGACCCCGACGCGACCGTCACAAGAGAAGAAATGGCACTTATGCTTACAAGACTTGCAGGACTTATGAAGCTTGACACAGAGTGCGAGGATGCCGTAACGTTTCCTGACGAAAAGCTCATTTCGGACTATGCAAAGTCTTCGGTTGCATACTGTCAGAAAAACGGCTTTATAAATGGCAAAGAATACGGATTCGACCCTATTGGCAACGCCACAAGAGCAGAAGTTGCAACAATCATCTACAGATTTTTAACTTCACTCACAATTAAATAGAAAAAAATAAACTGAGATGCTTTTGCATCTCAGTTTATTTTTACTTCCAGAAAATCATCAATATCAAGTGTGTCTTTTGTAACTCTGCAATTCAAAGCATATATACCCACACCCTTTTCCCGTACCTCTCTCAAAGTATCGGAAAATTCCTTATGCGTTTCTGAATTTGGCGTAAAATACGTACAATTCTTCATCTGTACTATAAAGAAGGCGTAAGCTTTATACCCTTCACCCGTTGCCTCCAAAAGCTCACGAAGGTGCTTTACTCCCCTTTCTGTGGGAGCATCAGGAAAGAGAACTACTCCTTCCTTTTCAAGAGTTACCCCCTTAACCTCAACGAAAATTTTTTCGTTTTCCGTCTCAATATAGTAATCGAATCTTGATTTTTTGTAAAAACATTCGGGCTTTATTTTTGTAATTTTGCCAAACAAATCGGTTGTGGCAAGCCATTCTCCAAACACTTTATTAGGAGCTGTGCTATCGATATTTATAAGCTCGTCACCTTTATAAACACTGACAAGATCGTATTCTGTTTTACGGTCAGGATTATCCGACCTTTCCAGGAACACTTTAGCACCACTAACAAGTAGTTCTTTACATCTGCCGGTGTTCTTGACGTGTACGGTCTCTTCCCTGCCGTCTGTTTTCACCTTGGCAATAAATCTGTTAGGTCTTGATATGAACGTTCCTTCGAATATGTTGTTGTATTTCATTTTATATCTGTTACCTTGAAAATTCTGACAGTATGGGGCTTCATAGAAACACAAATGCTCTTTCTATCGGTTAAATCCTTTTTTGCCCATACGTCTCTTACGTGAGAAAGTGAATCAAGTGCAATTTTTTCATTAACTTCTGTTTCGCCCAAATTAAAGAAAGCATATGCCTTACTTCCGTCAGACAGGCTTTTTCTCAAAACGTGAAAAATTGAGGAGTCCTTTTCGATAACAACAAATGGTCGTGCGGCATCACATAGGCTATCCTGATTTATGGCAATTATTTCTTCATTGCAATATACCGAAAGTTCAAATTCTGAAAAGCGCTTGAAGTTTGTGCTGATCTGCAAAGGAGAGTTAAGAAATGCTCGCATTGAATACGCCACTATCTGTTCATCCTCGCTGAAACCAAAATCGGGCTCATTTACATAACCGAGGAGCTCAAACAAATCGCAATCGCCAAGGTCAAGCATATCAAGATCAAAAAAGTGACCTTTGTTCACGTAATCGACAAAATCGAAATACGACCTGTATGTTTCAAGAAGATTTTTGAAATTGCCGACAGAATCAGAATTGCATCTGTAGCTGTTGCAATATCTTTCCCAGTACGTGTGATATTCGGGACGCGCTTTAACGGTTACGCAAAAGCCGAAATCACGTTCGGTCTTTACCAGCTCTTCCCTCATAAGCTCTGCATTGACAGGGTCGCTGGGGCGCCAGTCATATTTAAGATAATCAAATCCCCACTCAGCCCACTGCAAAGCGTTGTTTTTTTCTTTACGGATAACGCCAATTCCTCCCCTTTCGTCAGCAAAGCGAGGGTCGGGCTCGCCCTGTGTGCAACCCGGAGGCAGAGGTCTGTAGTCCATCGAGCATCCGAAAGCGTGAAGCATAGGAGTTGAGTATATTCCACACTTAAAGCCAAGCGCGTGCATTTTATCTACAAAGCCTTTTATGTCGGGAAATTTTTCATTAGGCTGAATAGCGTCGAATTCTCCACCATACTCACCCTGCCATCCGGAGTCAATGTTAATATAGTCATATCCATATTCGGCAATTCCAAGCTCCATAAGCTTTTCTGCAGCCTTTTCCATTTTCACCTGACTTACTCTGAAGTCAAATGCATTCCAGCTTGTATATCCCATAAGAGGAGTTAGAAGAACGGTGTCCTTCTTTATTTCAAAAGTTACATTCTTCTCGCTCTTTCCTTCGTCATTTTCAGCAACAAGCGTTAAGCTATAATTACCCTCTTTTGAAATTTTACCTCTTATGATACCATTTTCCAGGTAAAGTCCGTCCGGTAAGTTTTCACATCTGTATGTTATGGGTCTTTTTCCGATTACGGGAATTCTAAAGATTATTTCTTTATCAGGTGACGCACCAAAAACAGTTGGCGCATTTATCATAGGTCTTCCTTCAAACGGTGTTGCTTTTGCAATTTCCGTAAATCTCATATTTTACCTCCGTGAGATTCAAAGTTTATATGTCTATGAGTGCTATGTCGTCCATTTTCAAGCAGTTTTATAACGTTGTTATTATATATTTTAATTTTTGTTTTGTCAACCTAAACACTATAGCTACTATAATTACAATATTAAAGCTATATATCAAAGCAAAATCACATCTATCCTATTGGAGTTTTTTTGAAAATCAATACACTTCCCTTAAATAATCAGCAGTATTTATTTATTTTGTTTCGAAAAGTTCACCTTTTAGTTCGTTTTTTATACCCATATTTTACTCATTATGTGTTATTATAATAAAAAAGTTTAGGAGAAATCTAATGGATATAAATGTAAATCGTTTTTCAGAACCGTCTGAACTTAAAATAACAGACATAAGAGTAGCAAATATAAACGGTGCTCCAAAGCACTGCCCTCTCATTAAAATTTATACAAATCAAGGGCTTATAGGATATGGTGAGTTAAGAGACGCATCAAGTGCCACCTACGCTCTTATGCTCAAATCACGACTAATCGGAGAAAACCCTTGTAACGTCGATAAGCTTTTCAGAAGAATTAAACAGTTTGGAGGTCATTCCAGACAAGGCGGCGGTGTAAGTGGAATTGAAATCGCTCTTTGGGACTTAGCGGGCAAGGCTTGGGGAGTACCCGTATGGCAGCTTCTTGGCGGAAAATTTCGTGATAAAGTACGTATGTACGGAGATACCGACGTTGACGGCAAGCACACAGGTGCAGACATGGGAAAAGCCATAAAGAAAAGAATCGACATGGGATTTACCATAGTAAAAATGGATCTTGGCATTGAGCTTTTGTACGATGAACCCGGCTGCATCAATGCACCTCTCGGAATGATAGAGGATTTCAAAAAGTATTCCGCAAAGGCGATTGCACATCAAAGCAGCTCTATAGACAGGGAGCTTATGATGGGCAAAAACTACGAGGTATTCACTATCCCACATTATGCAACCGGAATTCATATCACCGAAAAAGGTATGGATTATCTTGAAAACTACGTAAAAGAAGTAAGAGAGGTGGCGGGATACGAAGTACCTCTCGCTATCGACCATTTTGGTCACGTTGCTTTGGAGGACTGTATAAAGTTTGCAAAGAGACTTGAAAAATACAATATTGCATGGCTTGAAGATATTCAGCCGTGGCATCTTACAGACCATTACCTTAGAATAGCGAATAACTGTAACGTACCTATTGCCACAGGAGAAGATATTTATCTTGCTGAAAATTTTAAGCCCCTGCTTGAAAAGCATGCTATTTCGATAGCACATCCCGACCTTCTCTCGATAGGCGGTGCTCTTGAAACGAAAAAACTAGGTGATATGTGCGAAAAATACGGTGTTGGCATGGCTATTCATATGGCTGAGAGTCCTATTGCATGTATGGCAGCAATTCATACTGCGGCAGCAATTCAAAACGTTTTAGCCGTTGAGTTTCATTCAGTTGATATTCCTTGGTGGAACGATTTGGCTATCGGTATTGAAAAGCCTCTCTTCAAAGACGGCTTCGTAAACGTTCCCAACAAGCCCGGTCTTGGTATCGAAGAGCTCAACGAAGAGCTTATCCGCGAGCACCTTCACGAAAAGTATCACGGAATGTGGGAGCCTACCGAAGAGTGGAACGACGAGTGGGCAAACGACAGAGAATGGAGTTAAAATGAAAGTATCTGACGCTATAAGTCTGAGAAGAACTATCAGAAAATTCAAAAATGAAGCTATTGACAAAAAGCTTATAATAGATATTATAAACGGAGCAAGAGTGTCTCCCAGTGCAGGAAATATACAGTCCTTGAAATATAGCATTATTGACTCAGAAGAAGAAAGAAAAGCTATGTTTCCTCTGATTAAATATGCAGGGTATATCAATGATTGGAATCCTGATTTTTCAGAAACCCCTGCATCGTTTATTGCCGTTCTTAACGATACGGATATAAGAAAAGCAGGGGCTTTGACAGAGTGTGATTGCGGCATTGCAATGATGGCGATTTCACTTATGGCTGTAGAAAAAGGACTTGATACTTGTATCCTTGGTGCAATAGACAGAAAAAGAATAGCCGAGGTTCTGAATATAAATTCTAAATATGAATTGATGTATCTTATAGGTATTGGAAAATCGGATCAAAAAAGCGAACAATATGACTGTAGTGATAACGTAAAATATACAATGGATACAGATGGCAACTTCAACGTTCCCAAGAGAACTCTTAACGACGTAATAATAGACAGAACTAAATAAACAGGAGAACTTATGCAAGGCTTAAAAGTTAAGTGGATAGGGCAAGGCGGTTATATTTTAAGCGACGGAAATACAGAAATTTGTATAGACCCTTACTTGTCTGACGTTGTAAACCGCATTGCAAAAAAGCCGAGAATGGTAAAAGCTCCCCTGTCGCCCGAAGAGTTAAAAAGTGATATAATTATTTGTACACACAATCATTTGGACCACGTTGATATTGATGCGATTCCATTGATAAAAAAAGAAAACAAGCTTTTTTTAGCGCCAAGTGACGCGGAAAAGCAGTTAAGAGAGTGCGGCGTTGAACGCTTCAAGGCTTTTAATGTAGGCAACGTTTATAGCGTAGGTGATTTCAGAATCGAAGCAGTGTATGCCGATCACACAGTACCAGCAATAGGCGTTATTATTAAATACAACGACACGACGCTGTATTTTTCGGGTGACACGGAATATAACAAAAAGCTTGAAGAGCTGAAAAATTATGGAATTGACGTTATGTTTATTTGCATCAACGGAAGGCTTGGAAACATGAGTGTAGATGATGCAATTAAGCTTACAAAAATAATAAACCCTAAAGTTGGTATCCCCGCTCATTACGGAATGTTCGAGAGTAACACAGAAGATCCTAAAAATTATACATCAAAGCTTAAATGTGGATTTGAGATGGAGTACAATCGCAGCTACAGTGTTTTGGAGGTGATAAAGAGTGTTTAATTTATCAGGCAAAACGGCACTTGTAACAGGCTCGACACAAGGAATCGGTTTTGAAATCGCGAGGTGTCTTGGCGAGCATGGGGCAAAGGTTTTTGTTCACGGTGCTACGAGTATGGAAAAATGCATATACGCATCAAAAAGTATAAAAAACTCTATTCCTGTATGCGCAAATTTTTTAGATGACGGTTTTGAAGAAAATTTGTATAAAGAAACAGGTGACGTTGATATTCTTATATTGAACGCTTCAATACAATATAAAAGGAAATGGAATGAATTTACAATAGAAGAATATGACGTTCAAATGAAATGCAACGTAAAAAGCTCTTATCTTCTTATAAAAAATTATGCAGAAGCAATGAAGAAAAAGTGCTGGGGCAGAATCGTTACCATAGGCAGTGTCAACCAGTACAATCAGCATTCAGAGCTTTCTATATACGGCATGACAAAGGTAGCTCAAGCTAAAATGGCAATGAATTTTGCTCCGATATTAGCTCCCTTCGGTATAACTGTAAACAACATTGCTCCGGGAGCGATAGACACGCCGAGAAACGAAAAAGCACTAAACGATGCCGAGTTTAAAAAGAAGGTTGAAAGCAGCATACCTTGCGGCTTCATTGGAACGCCCAAAGATATAAGTCCCACAGTGCTTCTTCTGTGTTCAGAGGAAGGACGATATATAACAGGGGCGGATATTAAGATTGACGGCGGTATGAGCTTGTAATTTGAAAGGAAAATAAAATGAAATTTAACAATAGAGAAGAAATAATAGCACTGACTCCTCAATGGAAGGGAGAAAGATTCGACGATGGACGGCCTAAGGTTGATGACATATATCTGAAGACACTTAAAAATCTTACTCTTGAAGAAGTATGGAAGCCGATATTTGTTAAGGGGTACGAAAGTCAATTTGAAGGACGTCTTCACACACTGCACGATGACGGCAGAAAGCTTATAGGACGAGCAGTTACTGCAACTTATTGTCCCTTCAGACCCGACCTTGACGAGGTAGTAAAGGACGTAGGAAGAACAGAGGGCAGAACAGGTACATACAATCAGTGGGTGATAGACAATCTTAAAGAAGGCGACGTTCCCGTTATAGATATGTATGATAAGATATACAAAGGAACCTTTCTTGGAGGTAATCTTACGACGGCACTCAAAAATAAAACAAAAAATGAAAACGGCGGTGCTGTCATATGGGGCGGTATACGCGACACCGAGCAAATGAAGAAGGTAGAACACACTCAGGTGTATTACAGAGGTATCGATCCCACACCGATTCGTGATTTCGTTATGATAGGCTACAATACTCCAACGCGTATCGGTAATGCAATATGCCTTCCCGGTGACGTGGTATTCGGAGCAGGCGGAGGAGTCTTGTGCATTCCGAGTCATCTTGTTGAGGAGGTTGTTGGCAGCGCTTCAAAAACTCAGGTAAAGGATATTTTCGGGTTTGAAATGATTAGCCAGAACAAGTTCACAACCGCGCAGATTGACAAAAACACCTGGACAAAAGAGATGCTCGACTTACTTATGGATTTTATTAAAACAGACGATAGAGCCGCAGATTATAGAGGACTTGACTGGACAGAAGAATATAATCTTGCAATCAATGGTGACCCGAATGATACACAGTCGGCACTGTAATATAGGAGAAAAGATGAATAAAGAAGAAGTAATAAGCTATATAAAAGAGAATCCCGTATTCTGGTCAAGGCTTGGCTTTTGTTACGACCCGCCATTGAAGAATGACAAGGGTGAGCCCCTTTGCTTTGTAGAGGACCTTGGGAGATACGGAAGACTTCACAGGGAATTCAGTGACATAGGGGTAAAAATCCACACCTGTATTTTGCACTCTGGCTGGGTGGGCGTTGATGAATACGACTATTCTCTCACCGACAGAGTTATAGAGGAAATATTCAAGGATAATCCCGATGCTTATTTTATCCCGAGAGTAAAATTAAACGTTCCGATAGACTGGTGTAAAGAGAATCCTGAGGACGTATTCGTCTATGCGGGCGGTCCCGAAACGGCCGATGAAATAAAGGCGCTCGTTGGAACTCTTAAGCAGGACTATATCGGCTATGAAGCACCGAACGGTTATTACATGGCAGGTGACTACGTTGACACGAGACCTAACGTAGGAGGACTTATCGCACGCCAGAGCTTTTCCTCAGAAAAATGGTTGCATGACGCAAAAATTGCTTTAGAAAAGCTTCTCGACAGGCTTGAAGGCTCAAAATACGCCGACAGAATTTTAGGCTATCACGTAGCCTATGGTGCAAGCGGTGAATGTGTTCTTTGGGGCAGAGCATCGGAGAGATATGGCGATTACGGTATCGGTCACAGAAGGAAGTTCTACGATTGGGGAGTTAAAAAATACGGAAGTCGCGAAAAGCTCGCCGAAGCGTGGGGACAAGCAGATATAACAAGAGATAGTGTAAAGCTCCCCTCTCCCGAGGAGCGCTATGGAGACATGACGTCGGTTGAAAGATTTTTCCGAGGCAGTAAAGAGCAAGTAATTTCAACAGATTTCGACTACTTTATTTCTGATGTCAATGCAGATGCAATAGAATACTTTGGAAAAATAGTAAAAGAAAAGACGAACGGCAAGCTAGTTGGTGCGTTCTACGGATATTTCATTCACGTAGACAACCCTGCTTATACGGGTCATCTTGCCATCGACAGACTTCTGGACTCCCCTTACGTTGATTTCTTTGCGGCCCCCAAATCATACTACAGGAATCAAGCGGGAGACCCCGGTGGAATTCTTTCTTCTACCCGTTCGATAAACAGAAAAAAGATATGGATGGACGAGCTTGATAACAGAACCCATCTTGCCAAAGGAGTCGACGCAGAATGGACGTCAGACAACTTCGGTACTACAAAAACCGTATTCTGGCGCGAATTTGCAAAGAATCTATCTGATGATTCGGGTTTCTGGTGGATGGACCTTGGAGGCGGTTGGTTTGACAGTGAGGATATAATGAATGAGTTTAAAAAGCTCGTTTGTGCAAACAGTGCCGTGAGAAAAGTTCCTCATAAAAGCGAAAGCGATATTCTTGTTCTTGTGGATGACGAGTGTATCTGTCATATGAATATAAATCAAAAGCTCAGACTTGGATTTATGGAGGATTTCCTCTGTGAGCTCAATATGACCGGATGTCTCTCGGACGTTTACAGGCTTTGCGATCTGAAAGAAATCGATTTAACAAACTATAAGCTCATAATATTTGCTTATACCTTCAAAATTGATAACATCACAAGAGAGTTTATCAAAAGCCTTCCCTCCGATAAGACTCTGATGTTCAATTATGCATCGGGTATCATTGGAGATGACGGTGTAAATCTTAAAAATACGACTTTATTGACGGGAATTGAGGTCGAAGCTATTGAAGACGAAAGGTTTAGCTTCCCGTCTCTCAAAATCTCAAAATCTGAGAACGTCACACCTATTCTTTGTGAAGGCAAAAACGTCGTTACAGCGTATGCAAAACGAGAAAACGGCGGCGTAAACATTATGAACGTAAAGCCGTTTTCGACGAAGGAGCAACTTCGTAGCATCGCCGAAGACGCAGGATGTCATACTTATACGAATGTGGGCAATACTGTATATGGTGACAACAGATTTATCGGTGTTTTCCCTTCTGTGTCAGATGCTCACGTGATAAATCTTAAAAAAAGGGGCGAATACACAAACCTTGTTACGGGTGAAAAGTTCATATCTACAGATAAAATTGTTGTAAAAGCAAGTAAAGAGGAGCCTGTATTTTTAATAAAAACCAGCTTATAAAAGCTAAGGCAGTCGTATATAACGACTGCCTTTTCAATTATTCCCATATAGTTCTTCTATTGAAAATGTTACAATTATATGGTATAATACCTTATCATTTTTACCTACTTTGTAACAGGCAATCAAATATAATTGTGCATAATCAAATTACAAATAACAAGAAAGAAAAAATTGATGAAAAAACTTACAATCGGAATTATTGCTCACGTTGACAGCGGAAAAACCACTCTCTCCGAATCAATACTATATAAAGCGGGGATCGTACGTAAACTTGGCTCTGTCAACAAAGGCAACTCATATATGGATACAAACGCCATAGAGCGTGACCGAGGAATAACTATTTTTTCAAGCTCCGCTTCATTTATACACGGAGATACAGAATTCACCTTACTTGACACTCCGGGACACGTTGATTTTTCCCCTGAAACTGAAAGAGTTCTCAGGATTATCGACTGTGCAATACTCGTTGTCAGCGGAACAGACGGTATACAAAGCCACACTCTCACCCTTTGGAAGCTTCTCGAAGCGTATAATATTCCAACTGCAATATTTGTAAATAAAATGGACATTAGCACTTCTTCGAGAGAAGATATACGTAATAATCTTCGCTCAAGGCTTAGTGACAACGTTGTTGATATAAGCTCTTTAGCCATAAAAAAATGCCGTGAAGAGCTTGCTATGTGCTCTGAAGCACTTATGGAAAGCTTCCTTTTGGGTAATAGCTTTTCAGACGATGATATTTCTGACGCTGTTTCTTCCCGTCACCTCTTCCCTTGCTACTTTGGCTCTGCACTTAAAGGAGACGGAACAAACGCTCTTCTTGATGGCATTTCAAGATACTTTCGTTCACCTGAATACAAAAGCCACTTTGCCGCAAGGGTATATAAGATTACAAGAGATAAAAACGAATTGATAGTACACATAAAGCTTACAGGCGGTGTACTTCGTGTAAAGGATACCATAAGCGGAAAGCATTTTGACGGTAGTGAGTGGAATGAAAAGGTCAACACTATTCGTATTTATTCCGGTGAAAAATATAAAACCGTAAGCGAAGTCACTGCAGGCTCTGTCTGTGCTTTGACGGGAATTACAAATGCTTATTCAGGCATGGGACTTGGCGATGAATCCGACTGCAGTGTGGCGCATCTTGAGCCTGTGCTTTCGTACCGTGTCGACCTTCCGGATGGCATAGACCCTTATACTGCGTTAATAAAATTCCGAGAGCTTGAGGAGGAAGAGCCTACCCTTCACGTTATTTACAGTGAGCAAAAAGGAGAAATATATTTTGGTATAATGGGCGAAGTTCAGCTTGAGGTACTTACAAGACTTATCGCTGAGCGTTTTTCCATGAACGTTACCTTTAGCGACGGATCGATAGCTTATCGTGAAACTATTCGTCAATCAGTTATTGGCATCGGACATTATGAGCCTCTTCGTCACTATGCGGAGGTTCAACTTTTGCTTGAGCCGCTTGAGCGTGGAAAAGGCTTGGTTTTTGAAATTGATAAGGAATGCGGACTTGAGGGGCATTTCAGACGTCTTGTTTTATCACATCTGTACGAAAAGTGTCACGTTGGAGTTTTAACAGGCTCACCTATCACAGATATGAGAATTACCTTAATTGCAGGTAAATCACATCTCAAGCATACTGAAGGCGGAGATTTCCGTCAAGCAACCTGGCGTGCCGTACGTCACGGCTTACGAAGAGCAGAAACTGTTATCTTGGAGCCGTGGTATGATTTCAGACTCGAGCTTCCATCGGACTGCCTTGGGCGAGCAATGACTGATATTGCTGCTATGGGCGGAAGATTGGGTGACACTGAGTTTGTTGGAGACATAGGTCATCTTTGCGGATGCGCTCCCGTTTCGCAGACGAGAGGATATCATCGCGAGCTTATAGGTTATACAAAGGGAGCAGGTAAGCTTTTCACAGTTCTTCGAGGATACGAGGAATGCACAGATCCTGAAAAAGCTATTGCCGAGTGTGGCTATGATGCCGACAGAGATATAGATAACAGTGCAGACTCTGTCTTTTGCGACCACGGAGCAGGCTTTACTGTGCCTTGGTACGAGGTGGAAAATTATAAGCATCTCGAAAGCGGTATTGACTTTGGTTCAAAAAGTGAAGATGTTCTTGAAGAACGAGCGCAGAAGTATATAAAAGCAATCGCTGACGATGAGGAACTTATGCGCATTTTTGAGCGCACCTACGGACCCGTTAAATCCAAGCAATATATTGAGCGCAAGGTTTATAAATCCGCTAACCAGGAGCAAAAAAGTAAGCCTTTGATAAAGAGCACCACTTATTCGGGACCCGAATATCTTCTTGTTGACGGTTACAATATAATTTACGCGTGGGACGACCTTCGTGCCATGGCGGAAAAAAATCTCGATCTGGCACGAACCGTATTGTGTGACAGGCTTTCCAATTACCGCGGCTTTTGTGATTGTGAGGTAGTTGTTGTTTTTGATGCATATAAGGTAAAGCGCAATCACGGTGAAATAGATAAGGTCGGAGGTATTACCATTGTGTATACCAAGGAAGCCGAAACCGCCGACACCTATATTGAAAGGGTATCTCATCAGCTTGCAAAAACTCACCGTGTGAGAGTTGCAACCTCCGATAATCAGGAACAGCTCATCATATTTGGCAACGGCGCCATCCGCGTTACTGCAAGAGGTCTTCTTGCCGAATTAAGCGAGGCTGAACGCCAAATACGCGAAATTATAGGATAAGTAGTTAAATAGTATGGTTGGTATTATATATACTATACTAAATTATGTATAGCGAATTATACACGATTTTGTTATTTACATTTATTAAATAACAACTTAGAATATAGTAGAAGAATATCAATCAGGAGGATAACTATGATTAACAACAAATTCCTTCGCATTGCGATGTTGACTCTGGCGTTTGTTATGCTTTTGTCTTTTAACGCATTTGCAGAAGAAACAAATGTAAACGAGAACACCACTCTTACATTTGGCATTTTTTCAGACGTTCACAATAATGCGACAGCCATGGCAAACGTTATGAACAACTTCGAAGCTCTTGCCGGAGGCAACGAGAATATCGATGGTATTGCTATGGTAGGTGACATTGCTTATCTCTCAAGTACACAAACACCCGATGCATCAACCTACGACGTGGTTAACCAAAACGAGGATGCACTTTACTTCAAGAATGAAGGTAAGCTCGTTTATGCTATGGGTAACCACGAGTTCCCTGAAGGTAGCGGTGCAAATGCTGAAAAGTCCGCGCTTTCAAGAAGCGTCTTTGAAACGCAGATGGGACGTGCTCCCGAAAGCTGCTACGAGCTCGACGGATACTACTTTATAACTGCAGGTCCTAACACCTACAATGGTGAGCTTATCGAAGAGCAGGAAAAGTACGTAGAAGATAAAATTACTGAGGCTCTCAATAAAGATGAGAATAAACCTATATTCGTATTTATTCATCACCCCATAGACGGAACTCTCTACGGCTCAGCCTCGGATAGACATTCCGATGAATTCGTTGAATTTTTGAAGGCTCAGCCTCAGGTCATTGTGTTCAGCGGTCACAACCACTACCCCACCTCTGACCCCCGTTCTATCCGTCAGTATAATGGTGGCGCTACCTTTATCTATTCAAGCTCTGTGACCAGCGGAAACCCTCTTAATAACCCTTTTACACAACGTCACGATAAGGCATATCCTTCTCAGGCATATCTTATGAATATAGACAGTACAACGAATGTTGTTACTCTCAAGCGCTTCTACGTAGATGCTTCAAATCCCACCTACATTACAGACGAGGATTGGGTACTCGATATTCCTGCTATGGTAGCTGAAAGCAAAAAAGCAGATGAAGAAATCGACCCGAGCGTATATAAGTATACTTATGACGGAAGAGAAGCAATAAGTGTAGCACCCGAATACGAGAGTGATGCTGCTATTGAAATTACTGCTTTATCATCCGATAGCGTTTCTATTTCCTTTGACGAAGCTGTTCCGGGCGATGCCGGAGAAAATAATATGGTAGGCTACTATAAAATTGACATAATAAACAACGATACTCAAGAAATAGTAACTACTAAAAAGATTATAAGCGATTACTTTTTAAAGGAAAGTGAGAGAAGACACTCCTTTGAGTGCTCCTTCGACGGTCTCACCTACGATACCTTCTATACAGTTTCTGTAACTCCTCTTAATATGTGGTACGTTGAGGGCGAGTCCATAACACATATGTTTAAAACTTTAGGTCTCCCCGCAGGTATGGGTAAAATTTCAGGCTATGACGAAAGCTACTATGCCGCACCTGCTACAATCAACGATGATGGTAGCGGTATGAAAATCGATACCGCAAAAGCGTTCCAGATAACAGAAGAAAACAATGTCCGTCTTGCAGGTATCTACGCTGTATCAAATGATAATTTTGCAACAAAGACTCTGATTTACGTTTACGGTCTCGCTGCAGAACGAAAAGATATTTACGAAAAAGACAGCGGTAGCTTTAAAAGAGTTTCCGGAAATACTACAGGTACATTTGTGCCGGGTAATTTTACATCCATAACGCAGCCGTTGACACCTGTATCTAAAGATTTGTATTCATATTCACAATGGACATACAAAGAAATCAATGCTTATCTTGGTGAAACCGATGCCGATAAGAAGGCAGAGTTATTAGAAGAACTCAAAGAAAAATATAAGGATATTTACGTATCCTACGCCCTCACCGACAGAGAAATCATTCCTGTTTCGGACGTTTCTTCCCTTGAATTCGGATTCAGATTTCAGAGGAGCGGCATTAAAGATACTACTACTCTAAAGATTGAAAACGGTGCATACAAGTTCGTGGCATACGTAATGGACAAGAACGGAGCCGTTACACCTCACGCTACAATAAAAACCGGCATTACCATCCAAATAGGCACACATGCATATGCAACCATCGATTTCAAGAATGACACATGGGCACCAGCCTTTCCTGCTGAGAGTTACCTTGTGGGATATAGAATTTATCCCTATTACGGTACTCCCGAAACTACTATGACTATCAGCGGTGATGGGAAAGACGAAGCAGGAACTATACGATTTATAGCAACTCCTTCGACTTATACGATTAGTATTCCCAAGGCAGACGCGCCCAAGGGTATTACAGTAGACGGTACAACCTTTAAGGGTCTTGACGAAAGCACCACGTATAGCATTGCTCCCTACAGTGTATTAGGGGCAGATAACACAAAGGCAGTTGAAATCAAAGGTGTTACCTCTTATACCCTTCCCGAAGGTGTAGGACTTTACGGTATATATATCAAGGGCGACGGAAACAACGTTCAGAACTCTGATGCTTATATAATCTACCTCAGAGGCTCCGACGCAAACCGTCAAAACCTCCACGACCGTAACGCTTCCGGATACTATATAATGAAAGAAGAAGGAACATCTAATGCTAACTCAAGTATGAATTCAACGCCCAAGCCCGGTGAATTCAATTGCGGAGGATACTGGTCTTCCAATCTTGCAAAAGATAAAATAGGTACCGGTGATAAGCATGTAATGACAAAAAATATCACCCCTCTCTATACAGCTTATACTGAGACTTACGATGATGACGAAGAGGCAGAAAAAGCAAAAAAAGCGGCTTTTGATACATTTATAGCTTCAAAAACCAACAGTGTTACACTTGCAAACACGTATCTGCAATATAGTATGAACGCCGACGAAATCATTCCTATTTCTGAGGTAGTTGAATACTCATATAAAGTAAGTAAGCAAGAAGGTAGTTTTACCTATAAAAATCAAGTTTCCGAATTTGTCGCTCTTGTAATGGACGAGTATGGTATCATAAAGGAATATACCTATCAGCACGTTGCATCGAAGCTTGGCACAACAGTAACAAAAACGGTAGATTTCCAAAACAAAGAATCCACTTCAGGTAAATGGACAGACACGCTTCCCACCGAAGGATATCTTGTAGGCTTCAAGTTTATGATCTATGCAGGTATCAATGATTATAGAAATGTTGAGATAATCACCAACCAAAATGGAGTTGCCTCAGGACAAGTAAAGTTTTACGTTCATCCTGCAACTGAATACGTAATCAAAACCAAGGCACCTACCTCTCCCGCAATAACAGTTTCACCCGAAGCAAACACCCTTACGGTAACGAATTATGACCCCAGCCTTGCTTATGCTTATTCCGAAGATAACGGAAAAACATGGACAAGATTCAGCGGTGACGTAATAGAGCTTAGAAAAGCTAACACCTATTACAAAGTAAAAACACTTGAAAATAATAGCTATTACGAAGGCGAAGCTATAACGGCAGATACCGCAACGTCAGCTATAGCATTCAAGGGTGCTTCTCTTGTTCTTGGCGGTAAGATAGGACTGAAGTTCTATTTTGACGTTGATGCAGCTGCAAAGGACAACACTCAGATAACATTAGACCTATTGAAGGGTGAAGAAATAATCTCCGATGAAACGTATTTCTTCAAAGGCGATTCATCAAACGTAGAATACTCTGACGATAACAGGACTGCATGTATTACGGTTTACGTTGCCCCCAAGGACTACAAAAACTTAAGCGTTAAATTCAAGGATGCTTTGGTATACACAACCAATAGCGATTATGCAGATATAACAGCCGCATTCGACGGAAGCTTCTCCGTTGCACTTTACATCGAGCTCTTCTCCGAGCAGGCAGAAGCAGGAAATGCCGACTGCATTGAAGCAGAAGGTCTTGTCAATGCGCTTGAAGCATACTGTGCAAATGCCGAGAACTACTTTGACGAGGATGCCGAGGCACTCGACGAGGTTGAAGCAGATACAGATAAGATAAACGCTATTGCGGCTCCTACAAAGGGTGGAACAGGCATCGATGGACTCAGCGTTTACGCTACATCTCTCGTTCTTCGCGAGACCGTTACCATAAGACACTACTTCAAGTGGACTGAAGGAGCAGATTTGACAGGACTTACCGCATCGGTTGACAACGGCGGAAAGGTTAATTTCAGCCTTGACAACAAGAACGGCTCATATCTCTTTGTAGATATTGACGATATTCCTGCACACAAGCTCGACACAGCCTTCACTCTTACTCTGACACTTGGTGACAAGAATATAAATGTAACCTACAGTGCTATGAACTACGTTAAGCAGTGTGCGGCAGATAGCGGAAAATCACTCAACCTTTCACGTGCTCTTTACAACTACTGTCAAGAAGCAATAGCTTATAAGGCAAACTAAGAGGAGGATAAGAATATGACAAACATTAAAGAAATATACGTATCCCCCGAAATGGAAGTTGTAAACTTCGACAGTGAGGACGTAATCACAACAAGCATTATAACAGGCGAGAACGAAACAGAATTCAAGCCTTGGTAAGCAAGTTTTCTTCCTAAAATTGTTGCTTATGCCTCCATCCATAACGTAAGCAACAGCCACATAAAGCAAAGAGAGAGCGTATGCTCTCTCTTTGCTTTTTCTGTATTAAAGTTTTTTTCACCGAAAGGCTTTCTTTATGCAAAAGCTCACTTTGAGTTCGTCTCTCTCTTTTTTCATTTGGAAGAACGATATGATTTTACTGTCATAACTTTTTTGGCGATATACTCGCTGTTGCTCGCACGATATATTTGCTTTGCAAATTCGATATAACTTTATTTTATTCGGTTGCTATATGATATAAGGTGTAAGGATTTTATTGTGATGTTACGGGATTTTTTCACTTATCCTTTCTCCATGTCGCAAAATAACTGTATTTTTGCAAGATGAAAACAAT
>JAZNYT010000060.1:0-6106 GCA_045594565.1 Eubacteriales bacterium | reverse complement strand
GACTGCGATACATGTAGAGAACTCATCAAGAACAAGACATTCTTATCCAAGAAATGTCAGTGGATCTTCGGTGGTGACGGTTGGGCATACGATATCGGTTACAACGGTCTTGACCATGTACTTGCTTCCGGCGAGAACATCAACGTAATCGTATTCAACACTGAGGTATACTCCAACACAGGTGGTCAGTCCTCCAAGGCTACACCGACTGGTGCTGTTGCTCAGTTCGCATCTGCTGGTAAAGAGATCAAGCAGAAAGACCTTGCTGGTATCGCTATGAGCTATGGTTACATCTATGTTGCTCAGGTTTCCATGGGTGCAGATATGAACCAGACAATCAAGGCAATTACAGAGGCTGAAGCTTACCACGGACCTTCAATCATCATCTGCTACTCACCTTGTGAGCTTCACAGAATCAAGGGTGGTATGACTAACTGTCAGGCAGAAATGAAGAAGGCAGTACAGGCAGGCTACTGGCAGAACTTCAGATTTAATCCCGCTCTCAAGGCAGAAGGCAAGAATCCTCTTACCATCGACTCCAAGGAGCCCACAGCGGATTACATCGAGTTCATCAACTCCGAAGTACGTTACTCCTCACTTACCCGTGCATTCCCCGACAGAGCAAACGCTCTCTTCGAGGCAGCGGCTAAGAAGGCAAAGGAAAAGTACGAAGATCTTGTAAGACAAGCTAAGATGTACGACAACGAATAAAAATATAGGGTATGGGTTTTCCCATACCCTTATTTTTATTCATCAAATAATTTAGGTAACTTTTTCTTGCAAAAAACTATTTGATTATATTCAAGAGAGGAGACTTTTTATAAAAGTCCCCTCTCTTTGACTCTCCCGAAAACTATAAAAAATATTAAAGTTTTTGAAAGGTGAAGAAAAACTTTTTTCAAAAAGTTTTCATTCAAAAAAATCAAATTTATTTCATCATATCACGAACGTCGTCGGCGGCATTGCCGATGGCGTTTTTTACGTTGTTTTTAGCCTTGTCATAGGAATTCATTATTCTGTCGCGGGTTTCCTTTGTAACGCTTCTTTCGTTGTTACGGTCGTCAGCATTGCCGTTATAGTAACCGTAAGTTCCGTTGTCTGCGTTATAACTGCGGCAAGACACAAGGGACATAGATAAGGTAGAAAGAAGTGCAAGTCCTATCAGTATCTTTTTCATATTTTTCTCCAAAAATAAATTTTACGAGAGGAAAACCTCTCAAAAACAGTATCTCCAAAAAAAGAAAAATTAAAATAGTAAATTTTTATTTAAACTCATTTTTTCGGCAATAATACCCCGAAAGGAGTATTTATGAAATACTTAATTATTGTTTTACTTACCACAACTTTTTTGATTTTTGCATTTGGCGCTAAAGACACACCGCCCGACGTTGCGCGTATCCACGTTATTGCAAACTCCGATAGCACGAGGGATATCGAAATTAAAATGGAGGTGGCAGGGGAGATATCTCGCCTCATCGAAGAGGAGAGCTTTGACAGTACCGAAAAAATAAGGGAGTATCTTGAAAAAAAGCTTCCCAAAATAGAAGAAATCACGATGGATATCCTTGAAAAAAATTCGGTAGGCTATGGTGCTGCGGCAGAGGTGGAAGTGAGATATTTTGATAAAAAATCACTTGGAAATTCCTCTTTCCCTGAGGGCGAGTATACCGCACTTATAATTACTCTGGGCGAAGGGGAAGGACATAACTGGTGGAGCGTTATTTTTCCCGACCTTTCCTTTAGAGCATCTCTGGCATCAGGTGAAGAGGGCGGAAAAGGTAAAACGATTGTTGTTGGAGGCAATACCGTAGTAAAGCTTCGATGCTTCTTGCGCGAGCTATTGACAAAAGACAAAAAAAAGAGTACAATTACCCATGTATAAATTCCACGTCTTATTAGGGTAATTTTATGAAAAACAAAATTTTTACCATTGAAAACTGCAAAAAAATCGGTGCTTTTTTTGCAAGGCACGCTATTATATATTGTTTCCTGCTTTCGCTTCTTGTAAACCTTTTGGTAGAGATGCTCAGTCGTCAATCGGTGATACGGGGACTTTTACATCCATTCGAGTCGCCCTCCGTTTTCTTTTATAACTCACTCCTTATTTTTGTGGTATCCCTTCTGTCTCTCTTTTTCAAAAGACGCGCTTTTGCACTTATTCTCGCAGTATTTCCCTTCCTTACTCTCGGTATTATTAACTGCGCGGTGCTTGCATACAGAGTAAATCCCGTTTCTGCAACCGACTTTGTTAAAATTAAGTCAATTTTCGGAATATTCAACCTTTACCTTGAAGGTTGGGTGTTCGTAGTGGTTATTTTGGCGGTGCTTCTTATACTTGCGGGACTTGTGCTTATTTATTTTAACTGTAAAAAGCGCGAAAGACTTGTAAAAGCAGGATTTGTAGCTATCCCTTCGGCAATAGTTGCGATAGCTGTTTTCCTCAATATCTTTATAGCTAACGGCGCGCTTTCCAAAAAGTTTACCAACCTCAACGATGCATACGAGGATTACGGCTTTGTTTATTGCTTCTCCTGTTCTGTTTTCGAGACCGGTATTGCAAAGCCCTCGGGTTATTCCAGCGAAAAGGTAGTTACTATTCTCGATGAGATAAAGGCAAAGGAAACCCTTTCTCCCGAAGTAAAGCCTAACATTATCTTTTTACAGCTTGAATCCTTTTTTGACGTAAATTATATAAATTCACTTGAGTACTCCTCCAATCCCGTGCCATTTTTTACACACCTTAAAGAGAACTATCCCCACGCCTTCCTTGAAGTTCCATATATCGGCTCGGGAACGGCAAACGTTGAATTCGAAATTATGACGGGAATGTCTCTTGACTTTTTTGGACCGGGCGAGTATCCTTACAAGACTGTGCTTCAGAATACCGCCTGTGAAAGCATCGCCTTCAATCTACGTGAGCTTGGCTATACCGCTCACGCTATTCATAACCACAAGGGCTCCTTCTACGACAGAGCACACGTTTTTTCAAGTCTTGGCTATGATACCTTTACCAGTCTTGAATTTATGCAGGACGTAGAGTATAACGTTATCGGCTGGGCAAAGGATTCGGTACTCACAAAAGAAATAATGACGGCGCTTGACTCAACCGATAAAGAGGATTTTGTTTACGCTATCTCCGTTCAGTCCCACGGAGTTTATTCCGAGGAGCGACTTGACGGTGTGGATTATAACTTTAAAGTTACTACCTTGAATCCCGAAACAAAGGTAGATGAAACTGCTTTTGAATACTATCTGACACAGCTGAATGACGTTGACGTCTTTCTTGAGAATTTGATAGGAGAACTTGAAAGCAGAGACGAAAAAACGGTAGTGGTTATCTACGGTGACCACCTTCCTTATTTCGGACTCGAAAATGCAGAGCTTGATAACGGCGACGTTTACGATACGGAATACGTAATATGGTCGAACTACGAGACCTCTGCCGAAGCGAAGGACGTTTATTCCTATCAGCTATCATCGCATATTCTCGGGGAGCTTGGAATAAACAACGGACTTATAACAAAGCTTCATCAGAACGGAGCTGAAAACCCCGATTACTATAAATATCTGGAAATGCTCCAGTATGATATGCTCTACGGCGAAAAGGAATGCTTCGGCTACGAGATAGGATATCTTCCCTCTGAGCTTTCTATGGGAATAATTCCTCTCACCATAACCTCGGTTGTGAATACAGACCTTGGTTTTGAGGTGACCGGAACAGGCTTTACCGAATTCACAAGAGTTACCCTCAACGGAGAAAAAAAGGATACGGTGCTTATCGACGAAGCTACTCTCTTTGTTCCCGAGCTTGAGGTCATCTACGGTGATATCATAACGGTAAGACAAACCAACGGAAAGAGAACTACCTTTGCCGAAAGTGACCCTGTAATAGCAGGGGAGGATATAGGCGGGTTTATAAACGAAAAGGAAAGCGTTGAAGATTGACAGTAAAAGTTTTCTTTAAAAAACTGTTGACAAAATAAAAAACTTGTGATATACTTCTTGAGTACAAAGAAGAAGAACGCTCCGTTCTCACCCTGTCGCATATGGCGCACAGCGGTTAATACAGATGATAAGAGGGGATTACCCCCAGAGTTTGTGTGCGGAGAGTTTTTCTCCGCACATTTTTTCGGAGGTGTTTTACATTAGCACAAAAGAACTTCTTATCAACGAAGAGATAAGAGCAGAAAAGGTAAGAGTTATAGCAGCAGACGGAAGTCAGCTTGGAATACTCAGCCTTAAGGATGCACTTTCATCAGCCCACGAAGCAGGACTTGATTTGGTGGAAATGTCCCCCAATGCAGAGCCCCCTGTATGTAAGATTATGGACTACGGAAAATTCCTTTACGAAAAGACAAAGAAGGAAAAAGAGTCCAAGAAGAAGCGTACAACCGTAGAGCTTAAAGAGATTAAGTTCTCCTGCCGCATCGATAAGCACGATTTTGAAACCAAGCTTAACCACGCCAAGAGATTTCTTGGCGACGGAAATAAGGTCAAGATCACTATCGTATTCTCGGGTAGAGAAATGAATCATACCGACAGAGGATATGACCTTATGGCAAGCATCAAAGAGGAGCTTCAGGACATAGGCGGAGCAGATAAGGCACCGTCGCTTGACGGACGTTTTATGACGCTGGTGATTTCACCGAAGAAAGACGAAACAAAATAAATTTAAGGAGATACAATTATGGGAAAAATCAAGAGCCATAAGGCATCAGCAAAGAGATTCACTCTCACAAAGAGTGGTAAGATGAAGATGAACCACATGGGACGCAGACATAAGACAGGTAACAAGCCTTCAAAGCGTCTCAGAAGCCTTCGCAAGGCAGGATATATGAGCGAGTCAACTGCTCGTAACATCAAGACTATCCTTCCCTACGCATAAGCATTAAAGAAAGATTATTTAGGAGGAATTTGAAATGGCAAGAGTTAAACGCGCGATGATGACTCGCAAGAGAAGAAATAAAGTATTAAAGCTCGCTAAGGGATACTGGGGTGCTAAGAGCAAGCACTTCAAAATGGCGAAGCAGCAGGTAATGAAGAGCGGCAACTATGCATTTGCCGGCAGAAAGAACAAGAAGAGAGACTTCCGTGCTCTTTGGATCACTCGTATCTCTGCACAGTGCAAGGTATGCGGTATCAACTATTCAAGATTTATGAACGGTCTTAAGAAGGCCGGCATCGACCTTAACAGAAAGATGCTTGCTGAGATTGCAGTTAGCGACAAGGAAGCTTTTGCAGCACTTGTTGAAAAGGCAAAGGCAGCTCTCTAATATTTAACATCCGATATAGCCGTGACAGAGCCGTCACGGCTATTTTTGAAAAAGGAGAAACTATGAAAAAGATTATCTTTTTATTCGGACTTCTTGCGGTACTTTTTGTACTTCTTATATCCTGTGCAAAGGAAACCCCTGAAACACCCGTTGCTCCCGAAGATCTTCCCACAGAAGCTGTAGCCGTTGGAGAGGATGCGGTAACCGATTACTACTCTATCAAGATTGAAGGCTTCGGCAAGTATCTTGAAGCCTTTCCTACAGAATGGCGTACAGGACTTCAGAAAACTCTCGAATACACCGACGAGCAGTTTGCCGAGGCGGTAGCTAACGCTGACGGAACTATCGATTCACAGCTTCAGGATGAATATGGTGATGCAGACTATTATATTGAATATGAATTCAAAGGTGAAAGAGAAATCGACGAGGAAGAGTATAAGACTCTTATGGATGAGCTTACAAGATTTCTCTATATGACAGGAAGCACCATCGAGGATATAAAGGCTCAGACCTACTCTGTTGTTACCTATGGTGTTGACTTTGAAGGTTATATTGTAAACGAGCAGTTCAAGGAAGAAGAGCTCTATATGCTCTATATTAAAGACGAGGGGTGGAAGGTATCTCCCCACGAATATAACCTTCCCTAAAATTTCTTAGAAATTTTGGTTAAAACCGAAAATGAAAATTTTCAGTTTTAACACAAATCCAGTTACTTTGGAAAAGTGCTTTCACAACAAAATTAAGCAATAAGCTTTTATGATGTAGAAAGACGAGGATTTACCTCGTCTTTCTTTTAATTTATCGGGATTTCATTTTCTTCGCGTGTTGCTCGG
>JAZNYT010000059.1:0-10476 GCA_045594565.1 Eubacteriales bacterium | reverse complement strand
GTGAGTGAATTCAAACTTGAAGCCACCGTCCTTTTCTGCTACTGCCTCAAGCACCTTTATGCCCTCTCGTATTACCTCAGGTCCTATTCCGTCACCTGCAATGACGGCTATCTTATGTGTTATCATTTTTTATTCTCCTTTGAAAAGCTTATTTATTTCCTTCATACAATCCTCTTCGATGGTAGAGGAGAAGGGGGAAGTAACAACCTCGTAGCCTCCAAGCTCAAACGCCTTTGTAGTGGGGAGATATCCCTCGTATCCGTTCATAGAACAGGAGGTCAGAATGAATTTGTCGGGATATATAGCTCTTACGTCGGCAGCATAGTTTGTGAATGCTTCTCCCGCAAGACCGATAATTGCAATATCACCCATATCTATAACGGTTGCGGGAATTTTCTGGAAAAGGGGAGCGGTATTTACCATATTTACGATTCTGTCGGCTTCAACGTAAGAGATTCCGGATTCAGTTTTTGTTTTTGTATCGCCGGTATGCTCTGCAAGAAGCTTTTTACACTCCTCCAGATGTTCAATTCCGTCGGTTCTTGTTTTGTTATAAACTATTGATACGCCTGATTTAATATAGTCAAGTTGCTTTTCCTTGGTATCGTTCCACATAGCAATTACCGCATCGGCAATAATACGTCCCATACGGATAGAATGCTCGTGTCCTCGTCTCTGTTCACCCATGAAGTTTACGTGGTTTGAGTCGCCTTGGAAACCGTTCATAAGAATACAGTGGGTGTTATCAATATCCTGTTCAACGAAAAGACGAACGTATCCGCACCAGTCCCAAGAGAACTTTTCAAGACCTACAACGTCGGGATGAGTCTGGAAGTTAACAAGTGCGATATCCTTCTTGCCTTCTCTTTTGAACTTTACAAGTCTTACTGTGTTGTCGGGAGTTTCGGAAGGACCTACGATGTCCTCAAGTGCGCCGTGAGGGTTAGTTCTTACTCTGCCGTTTTTCATCATATAGCGGCGGATAAAGGCAATAGGCTCACTCGTTTCCTTACTGCCGATTTCTACAACCGATTCTTCCATGTCTGCAATTGCCATTTCAGCAACGTCGCAAAATTTACGATTAAGGAAGTCGAGGTAGGAGTAGTCCTCCATCACGTTGTTACTCTTCTCTTTACGAAGTGCAATAGAGGTGTGCTGATGAAGTGCGGTTACCGAAACGGAATCAAGGGGAAGCCCTGTTCTTTCCGCAATTTTCTTTCTGATGGGATTTGCAAATTCCATTCTTATTCCGAGAAAGTCAGAAATAACGATAACAACGGTATCTTTTTCGTTCGAAATAGCAATAGCGTTAAGCTCTATAGGCTCAAGCATACCGTCTGCAAATCGGTTATGATAATATCCTGCAAGGAATGACCCGAGAGGAGGGGTTACGTCAACTCTTGAAAAACCTGCTTTAATCATTTTTTGTCCTCACTTTATTTTAAAAGTTTTTTTATTTCTTTCATACAATCCTCTTCAATAGAAGGGGAGAAGGGGGAGGTGCCAACCTCATATCCGCCAAGGGAGAATGCCTTTGTTGTGGGAAGATATCCCTCGTGTCCGTTCATGGAACAGGAGGTCAGAATGAACTTGTCGGGGTACATTTCTCTTACGTCCGCACCGTAGTTTACGAATGCCTCACCTGCGAGACCGACGATTGCAACGTCGCCAAGCTCGATAACTGTTACGGGAATCTTTTGGAAAAGGGGAGCGGATTTTACTGCGGTGACGATTCTTCCTGCCTCTGTGTATGCGATGCCCGATTCCGTTTTTAGAGCCGTTTCACCGGGATGCTCTGTGAGAAGCTTCTGACATTCCTCGAAATATTCGATGCCGTCGGTTCTCGTTCTGTTATATACTATAGAAACCTTTGACGAAAGAGAGGAAACCTCCTTCCTTTCGGTTTCATTCCACATATCTCTTACCGCATCTGCGATGATGCGTCCCATATTTACACAGTGTGCATGTCCTCGTCTCTGTTCTCCCATAAAGTTTACGTGATTTGAGTCACCCTCAAAGCCGTTCATAAGAAGGCAGTGAGTGTTGGGATTGTCCTTTTCAACGAAAAGACGAACGTATCCGCACCAGTCCCATGAAAACTTATTACCGCCAACGCAGTCGGGATGAGTCTGGAAGTTAACAAGGGCGATATCCTTCTTGCCCTCTCTCTTGAATTTTATAAGTCTTACTGTATTATCGGGAATTTCGGAAGGACCTACGATATCATCAAGAAAACCGTGAGGGTTAGTTCTTACCTTACCGTCCTTCATTAAGTATCTGCGGATAAATGCAATAGGCTCACTCGTTTCCTTTGCGCCTACCGACATTTCGGCTTCTTCCATATCTTCTATCGCCATCTGTGCCACGTCGCAGAATTTGCGGTACAGGAAATCAAGATATTCGTTGTCCTTTATTACGTTGTTGGCAAGTCCGGGACGAAGCGCGGAGGAGGTGTGCTGATGAAGTGCAGTTACCGAGATAGCCTCCACGGGAAGACCTACTCTTTCTGCCACAAGTTTTCTTATAGGGTCGGCCCAAGCCAGTCTCAGTCCCTGAAGGTCGGTGATAATCACAACAGCGGTGTTCGTGCCGTCGGATAATGCAATGGAATTAAGCTCAATGGGCTCAAGTATTCCGTCTGCATAGCGCTCCTCGTAGTAGCCTGCAAGGTAGCTTCCGAGAGGGGGCGTTACGTCAACTCTTGAAAATCCTGCTTTAATCATAAAGAAGTCCTTCCTAACCTTTATTTTTCAAGGAGATTATAAACCCCAAATCTCCCTTTGTCAACTGTATTTAAAATTATTTGTAAAACCTTCCGTAATAAATTTTATTTCCGTCATTTTCTATCCACATAACACCTATATCACTGAAATTTTCCAGTATTTTGTAAGCGTCTTCTAGCTCCATGGAAAAAAGTGCTGTGGAAAGTACGTCCGCCCATTTACTTTCATCGTACATCACAGAAACCGAAAGATAGCGGTCGGAAGGAAAAAGGGTGTCGGGAGATATGATGTGATGGTATCTCACCCCTTCGTATTCAAAGAAACGCTCATAATTTCCGCTTGTCACAAGAGATGAGTCGGCAAGGCTTACTGATTCTGCAAGAGAGCCTTCCTTTTCAGGATCCTTCACTCCTACCTTCCAGCCTCTTCCGTCTTTGCTTCCAAGAGCAATAACGTTGCCACCCATATTTACAATAAGATTGTCAAAGCCCTCTTCTTCAAGCCTTTCACGGAGAATGTCCGAAACGAAGCCTTTGGCTATTCCTCCGAGATCGAGGGTCATATTCTCGGGGAGAGTTACGCGGTTACCCTCGATTTCAATTTCGTCAATTGTTGTGAACTCGTTTGCTCGAAAAAGCTGATTTGTATCGGGAAGATAAGGAACTGCCGATTCTCTTGCGTCGTGCCATAGAGTAAGCACCGAGCCCATAGCGATGTTACAGTAGCCGAGAGTTTTCTTTTCTGCATCAATTCCGAACTCTATAGCCTCAAGAAGTGCATCGCTCACCTCAAGGGAGCCCTTTTCGTTGAGACTTTTGAGCTCGCCGCCCCCGTGAATGTCGAATATATAGTGGTATTCCGAAAGTGTGCTTTCTGTAATTTCACAAGCTTTTTCAAAATCCTTCCTTGACTCAAAGAATCCGTCGAGGGATACTACGGTATCGAAGTACCCGAAAAACTGTGTCGAATAGCGTTGAGGAGAGCAAGAGGTCAAAAATAACAACAAAAGTAAAAATAAAGCTTTTTTCATTTTTATCTCCGAAGCTTATTGAGTGATGGCGTAACCGAATGAAGCAAAATGCCGTTTACAATACCGAAAAAAGTGCCTGATACGATCAACAGAGGCAGATACGGAATAAACGAAATGCCTCCGTAAATAAAGCATATTACGATGTATTGGACTAAATTATGAAGAAGTGCCCCTGTAATTCCGAGAATCGTGTAAGAGGTATTTTTTACGATAAGGATAAGAGTTACACCAAGAAGTGAAACAAGTCCTCCCGAAAGGCTTAACGCTCCTGCAATAACACCTCTTGTGAGAAGCGCAAAAAGTCCCTTCAGCACTACCATTCCCGCGGCGGTTTTTCGGTCTATTGAGATAAGAGCAAACATTACCGCAACGTTTGAAAGTCCGAGCTTTACGCCGGGACAGGCAGGGATTATCACGAAGCTGTTTTCTACAAAAGAAAGAACCAGAGCTACGGCAAAAAGCACCGCGGTCAAGGCTAGCTTTTTTGTTTTCATTTTAGCTCACAGTATCGGCTTTGCCGTCCTTTCCGACAATTTTTAAGACAACTCCGTTAGGCAGACACGCCGCCCATTCACCCGACATCGAAAGCTTACCTGCTTTGATGCATACCTTGTCGGGACAATCGGAGTGGATAAAATATGCGCTCTTTCCATCACAAATTATGGTTACGCCACAGTTAAGAGTTTTTTCAAAGTCGGTGGCTAAAGGTGCGGAAAAGACTGCTTTCCCGTTTACCGATATTTCCACTCTTTCACCTTTCTCACGCGGAAGAAAGAGAAAAATTAAAAGAGCGATAAGACAAAGTAAGACTATTATAATAAAATCCTTTTTAGAAAATAGCTCTTTTCTCATTTTATCACTCCTTTCTTAAAAAATTATACAACATTCCTTTTTATAGGTCAAGTTTTTTTGACAAATGAATAATATTGTAGTATAATGATAGTAAAATAAATAACAGGA
The DNA here is from genome assembly GCA_045594565.1 of Eubacteriales bacterium. Taxonomy (GTDB): domain Bacteria; phylum Bacillota; class Clostridia; order Oscillospirales; family SIG627; genus RGIG6353. The sequence goes on along the minus strand of JAZNYT010000059.1, from coordinate 5,763 downwards.
GTATGTTTATATGAAAGCAGGATTTTCAAAAATATCAATAAATCCGCCTTATGGCGCACCTATTGTAGGTTATTATGAAGAAAGATTCGTAAAGGGAATTCACGACGATATTTTTGCTCGTGCAGTTGCTTTCGATGACGGAGAGAAAAAGGCGGTCGTTGTTGCGGTTGACGTATGCCTTATGGGGCAGAAATACTACGATGCTTGCAAAAAGGCTATAAACGAGGCTTGCGGAATAGAGGAGAACGGTATTTTCATAACCTGTTCACACACTCACACAGGTCCCCTTCTCGGTAAGGATTTTGCATCGGACAAGAGAAGCAGTGAGGCATACGATGAATTCTTTATAACCGCTGTGAGAGATGCGGCACTCTATGCAGTTGCCGACCTTGCAGAAGCAACTGTTGAAACGGCTGCGTCAGAGGCGAAGAGAATTTCATTTGTTCGCCGCTACAGAATGAAGGATGGTGGAGTACAGACTAACCCCGGTGTAAATAACCCCAACATCGACCATCCTCTCGGTTCTCCTAACGAAACTGTCAAGGTTATAAAGATAAAAAGAGAGAATACCGATGATATCGCTATAGTGAACTTCGGTACACATCCCGACTCCGTAGGCGGTGAATATATCAGCGCAGACTATATGGGCTACGTTTGCGATATTATGGAAAAGGCTTTGCCTGATACTAAATGTATGTTCGTTCTTGGCTTCCAGGGTGACGTTAACCACGTGAACGTTGCTCCTACCAAGGGCGAGGCGGCTATTTCCACTATCGACTTCGACGGCGTACCCAGAAGTAATGCCCACGCAGAGCACATGGGCAGAATCATAGCAGGTGCGGCACTTTCAGTCTACTCTATTACGGAAGAAGTAAAGACAGATAAGATTTCTTATGCATTCTCACGTGTTGACCTTCCTTCTCATCAGGAGAACGACAGACTTGAAGAGGCAAGAAGGATAAACGACCTTTACGTTGCAGGAAGAGCAAACGAGCTTCCCTTTAAGGAAATGGAGCTTACCACAGCCGTTGCCGAGGCAACTCGTATCATAAACCTTGAAAACGGTCCTGAATTTTATCCCTTCTATCTCTCAGCAGTTAAAATCGGCGACCTTGTGTTTGCGGGAATCGGCGGTGAGCCTTTTACCGAGATAGGAAACCGCATTGTCAAGGCTTCTCCCTTTGATAATACTGTTCTTTGCTGTCTGACAAACAGCCAGGGCGGTTATATTCCCACAAGATCTGCCTATGCAGAGGGCGGCTACGAAGCAAGAAGCTCTCACCTCAAGCCGGGCAGTGACGATATTATAGTTGATGGTATGGTAAAGCTTCTTTCTGAATTAAAATAAAAAGCGGAGAACGTCAATGAAGGATTTAATTTTAACTTTTCTCATCGGCATCATCGAGGGTATTACCGAATGGCTCCCAATAAGCAGTACGGGGCATATGATACTTTTCAATGAGTTTTTCCCACTTGGCTTTACAAAGGAGTTTTACGAGCTTTTCCTTGTAGTCATTCAGCTTGGTGCCATTATGGCAGTTGTTATGATATACTGGAATAAGCTATTCCCCTTTTCGTTTAAGAAGGGTGAAGGCTTTATAAAAAAGGACATCTTTTCCCTCTGGATAAAGATTATAGTGTCCTGTCTTCCTGCCGCCATTATCGGTGTGCTTTTCGAGGACACCTTTGACCGCCTTTTTTATAACTCTCGCTCGGTTGCAATAGCACTTATAGTATTCGGTATTTTCTTTATTCTTATAGAAATACTGAACAAGAAAATGCCAAGAATCTCCGACGTTTCGGAGATTACTATGAACGTTGCCCTTCTCATCGGTGTATTTCAGGTGCTTGCCGCCGTTTTCCCCGGCGTATCACGCTCGGGAGCTACTATTATAGGAGCTCTTCTTATCGGCGTTTCACGTACCGTTGCCGCAGAGTTTACCTTCTACCTTGCAGTACCTGTTATGGCGGGTGCAAGTCTTCTGAAGCTCGTGAAGTTCGGCTTTGGCTTTTCGGGACTTGAGATTACTTATCTCCTCGTGGGTATGGCAACCGCCTTTGTTGTGTCGGTCATTGCTATCAAATTCCTTGTGGGATTCGTTAAAAAGCATGACTTCAAGGTGTTCGGAATATACAGAATAATACTCGGAATTTTGGTACTTTTGCTTCTTTGAAAAACTTGATTTTTAATCGAAAAAGCTATATACTTTATGTAAAGAGACGTTAAAAGGAGTGTTTGTTTTGAATTACTATCCCATAAAAATTGCAGGAATTGACAGAAAGCTTCCCATCTGCCGTGTAACCGATGATCTTTATATCGGTGCATTCGTAATATTCGGTGATGCCGAGCTTACAGTCGCGGCGGCAAAGGCTCTTCTTGATATTGCCCCCGAATATGATTACATAATCACCGCCGAGGCTAAGGGAATACCCCTCGTTCACGAAATGGCAAGACAGGCAGGGGACGAGAAATATATGCTCGCCCGTAAAAATCCCAAGCTCTATATGACGGGAGTATTCGAGGTTGACGTTACCTCTATCACTACCGCAAAGCAACAGAAGCTTTACCTTGACGTAGAGGACGCCGAAATGATGAAGGGCAAGAGAATACTCGTGGTTGACGACGTTATCTCTACAGGCGAGTCACTCAAAGCAATTGAGACCCTTGTTGAAAAAGCAGGGGGTATCATCTGCGGAAGAATGGCAATACTTGCCGAGGGTGATGCGGCAGACCGCGACGATATCGTTTATCTCGAAAAGCTTCCTTTATTTAATGCTGACGGAAGCATCAAATAATGCTGAGGCATTATTTGAATGAAAAATGAAGAATGAAAAATGAAGAATTAAGGTTGATTTCGGAGAATTTTTCTCCGAAATCTTCTTTTTTTATTAAGTCTTGCAAAAATTTGAAATGTGTGTTATAATTCTCCTGCCACATTCTTAGTGTAATAACACTATTTTTATTTTATTAAAAAAGTATATATACTTCCATATAAGCAAACGCTATGTAAAAAGCGTTTGCTCTTGCTCGTATGCTTATTGGTTGTATTTATACTTCTTCAATAGTGTATCTAAGAGTGTGGCAACTCCTGAGCAGTGAGCAGAAACGTTTTTTAGTGCGTTACTCTCTTTTTCGGGAGTGACGCACTTTTTATTTTTTATTTTAGGAGGATTTATATGAAAATCAAAGCCTTTATTTTAATTTTATGTATGCTTCTTTTAGTGTCATGCAGTGAAGCTATTGAATTTACCGACACCGAAGATGATTATTATGGCTTTTCCGAGAACGTTGAAGAACCGGAAGATGATGAAGGTCCGACATATCTTATCAATACTAATTCAAAGAAAATACATTATATACACTGTGGTACAGGAGAGAGGACAAGTGAAAAAAACCGTGATTACTTTACGGGGGATATAAGCTATCTTCTGGAAAACGGCTATACTACTTGCAAGAACTGCTTTGAGTAATGGTTTTAATGATTAAAATATTATAAACGTTGTTTTCGTGGGGGGGTAAGGGGGAGTGCTTCATAAAAAGTACTCCCCCTTGAATAAAATTAACTATTCTTCAAGCTGACGTGATAAGAATGACGCCGCCGTCTGTATCATCTTTTCCTCTATTTTTTCAGGCTCACCGTTTTCTCCTCCAACAGATGCTACCGCCCCAATAATGTCACCGCTTAAAATGATAGGGGAGAGCACCGATATCTTTTCACCCGAGCGTGTAGTTATAAACTTATCGGGATCACCCTCATGACGAATGTAGTTTGTCCTCGTTTCGATAAGCTCGTCAGCCTCCGCCGAAATCTTTGACTCAAGATAATCCTTTTTTGATACCCCTGCACAGGCGATAACACTGTCTCTGTCGCAGATTACAACCTTAAGTCCACAGCTCTTGTTTAGTGTTTCTGCATAAGAGTTTGCAAAGGTGTGTAGCTCACCTATTGGCGAATACTTCTTAAAAATAACCTCTCCGTTGTTGTCGGTATATATCTCAAGAGGGTCGCCCTCACGAATTCTCATTGTTCTTCTTATTTCTTTAGGGATTACTACACGCCCAAGGTCGTCTATTCTACGAACTATTCCAGTTGCTTTCATATATAAAAATCTCCTTAAATTACAAATTTGTGATGTTAGTATTTGTAATTTAAGGGGATTTATACTTATAAAAAACTAATTAATACTTCATTGATCAGCTGTAAATTTCTATCCGTTTATGTGTTTTTTTATTTCCAATAAAAACCGACGTAGAACGGTTTTTATGGATGAGCACTATGGTATTATCTTCTCTGTTAAATCAATTGAATTGCAATAATATTGCAATATTATGAATTAAGACAAATTCTTAAAGATATTTGGAATGTGCCCTACCATGCAATCACTTTGGATGGCGGCAGTTCAACACAAATCCAGTACAGAGAAAACGGTGTGCTAAACTATCAGGTGGTCAATGATTCAAGTGTTTCTGGGCAGAAATCGAAACGTATAATTTGGTCTATGCTTAGAGTGACTGATATGTAATAATTACTCCATATTCTCATTCTTTTTGGGAATATGGAGCTTCTGTTATATAGATATTCTCAAACATTCGTTTTACAGTATCATTTGAACTAGTCACTCTAAAGGCTTCAATGTCGCCAATCTCTAATATAAACTCGCACAACACATTATTTTCTATATCATATAATAAGCAAACAAAACAATATTCAGATGTTTTATTATTTTGAATTGCGTATGTCATTAACGTATTGTTGTTACTGTATAAAAAGCTTTCGCAAAAGAAAATAGTCGCAGAACTTTGGTAGTTTAGTATAATATAATCTGCTTGTGTTTGTATATTTTCTTCTGTACAATGATACAGAGCCTTTAATTTAATACTATTTATTGAAGGGAAATCACCCAATGAAACAAACTCATAGTAATTTAATTTTTTATCTTGGATATCATCTGTAAGATACTGCGAATCAAGTATAATACTGTAGCTTTTAAGACCTTGTGAAATTGAAAATTCCAAACTCTTTTTTTCAGTAATTTCAGTTATATCTTCATCGATTATATTTTCATCAGTTTGGGGCTGAGGGTTTTCATAATCGGGATTCTTCGCTTGTTCTTGAGTTAAAATATTTGAAAGTAATAATACAATAACAACTGTAATAGGTATAACGGAAATCAGAATTGCTTTTTTTAGTGACATAAGTTCATACCTCTTATCGAAAATTATAGAAAAATTTGCGCGTCTGTTTATACAAAAGTGTTTTTAACTTAGAATACAAATCAGATGTATACTGCGGATATTCTCCAAATGCAGTTCCGAATTCAATTTCATCCTTTGCTTTTGAATACTTAAAATAATTTTTACTTTTTTCATAAAGTTGTTTTGCAATACTTTTAGATAAATCAGTAATTACTTCCGCTGTAATTTTATTAACATCTAAATTTTCATTCATAAAGTATCCTTTTTTTCTTTTGTATCTATTATCATTGTATTTTCACATAAAACGTATTTTTTCCAACACCGTGTTTGGCAATATAGTTATCTGCTGTCAGCTTTTTCAGATGTCTTTCAACAGTAGAAGCACTAAGCGACGGGCAAAGCTCTAATATTTCTTTTTTTGTAAACTTGCCTAGTTTGTTATCAATTGCATTTTTTACAGTATCAAGAGAAGTGGAACTCGCGATGTTGATTCTGTCATCAAGGTCACGGTATGCTGCGATTATAGTGCTAAGCAGATATTTTATAAATGCAGTTGCATCATCCTT
>JAZNYT010000058.1:0-14713 GCA_045594565.1 Eubacteriales bacterium | reverse complement strand
GGAAAATTCACAATCAATTGAAAATTTGCTTTAGCAAATTAACCTGAATTATTCATTTTTCAATCTTCAATATTCATTCTTCAATAAAAGACCTTCGGCTTTCGCCGAAGGCTTTTTTAGCCAAAATATCTAGCTTTTTTCACTCAAGTATATTTGAAGTGATGTAATCCACTCCCATTTCAGCAAGTGCCTCTGCCGCTTCCTTGCTATCGCAAGTCCAAACGTTTACCTCAAGCCCGTTCTTGTGAAGCTTTTCTACAATCTCGGGTGTAAGATTGGTATAGAGAATATCTATATCGAAGCGGTTTTCAATAAGCTTTTCGAGATACTCCTCACTTGCAGTACCGCAAAGGGACTGTATCTTTGCATCGGGAAGAAGCTTTCTGAGGGTAAGACAGTTGGCGAAGCTAAAAGAAATAAATATCATATTGTCGATGCAGTCAAGAGCCTTTATTTCCTCTATCATAGCCTTGATATCTTCCTCAGGAAATGCATTCTTCAGCTCAAGTACGCACTTCTTGCCGTACTTCTTACAAATCTGCACGTACTCTGCAAGAAGAGGCACTCTTATATCCTGACGGGTAACGCTTCCGTCCTTATCGGGAATAATTATGTTCTTCACATCATCATAGCTTGCGATTTCAACGTTTACGTCGCACTTACCGAGAGTGACCTCTGAAAGAGTCTCGTTATGTATAATAACAAATTTTCCGTCACCCGACTTATGCACGTCGGTTTCGATTCCGAAATAGCTTCTGTTACCTGCCGCAACGAAGGCGGGACAGGTATTTTCTCGCTCTATTCCGCTGAGTCCTCTGTGAGCTATCATTTTAACGTTTTTAAGATTCACCTTAACTGTATCCATAATATTCTCCTCTTATATGCAGTAAATAATTGCCGCCATTCTTTTAGCGCATTCTGAAAAGCTTGTAAGAACCATACTTTCCTCGATGGAATGGCCTCTGTTTCCTTCAACACCTATACTGTCGATGGTGGGTATTCCCGCAATAGTAGTATATGCCGCATCCGAGCCTCCGAGTCCGTGATTCTTGATAACCTCGGGAATACCGTTTTTGCGGAAAATTTCGTTGGCTTTATCAAAGAGAGCATTATTCTTTTCGCAAGGCTCCATAGCGGGACGTTCGCTTATTACTATAGCCTCGGATGTAGTGCCTTCGATAAAGGAGGTGGCAGCTATCTGCTCAACCCTCTTCTTCGCCGCCTCTCCGTCGGCGTTTGTGTTATATCTTATATCAACTGTGAATTCACATTCCTCGGCAACGGTATTTGCAACAGTACCTCCCGAAATCACACCGCAGTTATAGGTGGTGCCGTCCTTATCCTTTATCTTTTCAAGCTCAATTATCTTGTGCGATGCTTCAAGTATAGCGTTCCTTCCGTCGAAGCACTTGGCAGAGTGTATCGCCTTGCCGTGAACCTTGATAATAAACCTCAAAATTCCCTTTCTCGTAAGGGTAAGCTTATGCTTTCCGTAGCCCTCGGCGTTGAGGAAGGCAACAGAGTCCTTCGCTCTTTCGCAGATATGGTTTATGGTGCGCTTCGAGCTTGGAGTACTTCCCTTTTCCTCATCGCTCTGTAAAATAAGAAGGATAGGGCGGTCTGTAAAGCCTACCCTTTCAAGAGCATCCATTGCCAGAAGAGCTGCCGCCGCGCCTCCCTTGCAATCCAGTACACCGGGTCCGTACATATTCTCTTCATCACGCCATACCACAGGCTCTTTAAAAAGTCCTATGGGATGCACCGTATCAAGATGAGCCGACATTGCAACGGGTGCTTTCTTTGCATCGGGGTTAAGAATAAGGGTTACAATATCTCCCGAAACACTCTCGGTAAACACCTCGTATTTCCAACCCTTCTTTTTTGCAAAGCCGATAAAATATTCAGCACATTTGTCAACCGCCGCCTTATCATCTGTGGGGCTTTCAATAAGACAGATATCTTCCAATACGTCAAGATATTCGTCGCTCAGTTCGTCAATTTTTTCAAAAAGCTTTTCACAAACCATCGTACTTTCCTCCGCTTACATTCCTATATCTTACCTTTTAATTTTAGCACACCGCACACCGTTTGTAAAGGCAAATCGTAAACGATTACAATAAAATTCGTGCGGAATCAGTGTTAAATTTTGTAACCGCTTACATAGTGCAGTATGCACAAATTTAAGAAAAAATCGCGTTTAAAACACCCCGAAAATTTGGGAAAGTGCCGAATTGCTGTAACAATGTAAAAAAACACTTGATTTATTTTGCCTTTTTTTGTATAATAACTATTGTAAGAAAGTGTGTTCGTGCACACAAAAACAAAAAATTTAAGAAAAGAGGATTTTACTATGAGTAAGAATTGGGCAACAGTTGACATCAATTCTATTCCTAACATGGTGTCTTCGACTATCCCCGGACCCAAGTCCATCGAGTATCATGAAAGATGCGCAAAGTACATGAAGGGCTACTCCAGCCAGGTTAAGCTTTTCCCCGTATCCTTTGACAAGGGCTTTGGCTACACACTTACAGACGTTGACGGAAATACTTACATCGACTTCTCGTCAGGTATCTACGTAACAGGTCTCGGTCATTGCCATCCCAAGATCAGCGAGGCTGTAGCTTTCCATGCAAAGAACCTCATGAACTGCCACGACTTTACCACTAAGGTAAAGATGGAGCTTATGGAAAAGCTTCATGAAATCACAGGCGGCAGATTTGGCGGCTTCCAGCTTTACGACTCAGGTACAACTGCAGTTGAAGCAGGTCTTCGTTGCGCAAGAGCAGCTACAGGTAAGCAGGAATTTATCTCCTTCTTCAGAGATTTCCACGGTAAGACATACGGTGCTAACTCTCTTGCTGTAGTTGGTGTTGACACTCACATGAGAGCTCCCGGCTTCATGCTTGTTCCCAGACCCAATCCCTACCGTGACTTCTTTGGCAGAACACCCGAAGAAGCTTGGAAGGATTCCTCTCCCTATATAAGAATGATCGAAGGTCAGCTTGACAACGCTTGCGCTAACGGCGGTAAGAACGTTGCAGCTATCGTTCTCGAGCCCATTCAGGGTTGGGGCGGTTCTATCATTCCTCCCGATGATTTCCTTCCCGCACTTCGTGCTCTTTGCGATAAGAGAGGCATTCTCCTCTTCGCTGACGAAGTTCTTAACTGTATGGCAAGAACAGGTAAGTATCTTGCTATGGATCACTGGAACGTTACTGCCGATATCACTACTCTCGGTAAGGGCTTCGGTAACGGCTTCCCCGTAACCGCTCTCGCAGTTTCCAAGGATCTCGCTCCCGCTATCGAAAAGATCTCTGCTTCTTCCAGCTACGGCGGAAACCCCATGGCTTGCGCTGCTGCTCTTGAATCAATCAAGGTTATCGAGGAAGAGAACCTCAACGAGCGTTCTGCTCACCTTGGCGAAATCATGCTCAAGAGAATGAAGGAAATGATGGACAGACATCCTATCATCGGTGACGTTCGTGCAATCGGCTGTCTCCAGGCTATCGAAATCGTTAAGGACAGAAATACTAAGGAAGCATTCCCTGAAGCAGGTACTATGATTTACCAGAAGGCATTTGAGAAGGGTCTTGCTTGGGTTCCCTCCGGACACATCCTTCGTATGTCTCCTCCTATGATTCTCGACGACGATGTAGCTCTTAAGGGTCTTGACATCATCGAAGAGGCTGTTGCTGAAACAGAAAAGCACTTCGGTTATTAATAAGTAAAGCTTAAAGCAGTTGCAGACAAGCTCTGCAACTGCTTTTAAAATTATATTGACAAACGCAGGGCTGAGCCCTGTCAGAAAGGATTAAATATGAAAACTGTAAGATTTGGTCTTATCGGTTGTGGTCTTATGGCAAGAGAGTTTGCATCTGCTGCTGCTCGTTGGTGCCACCTTACCGATGACGTTCCCCGTCCCGAAATCGTTGGTATCTGTTCAGTAGTTCCCAAGGAAATGGAATGGTTCCACAAGAACTTCCCCGAAATCAAATACTCAGTATCCGATTACAAGGAGCTTCTTGAAAAGGACGATATCGACGCTATCTACTGTGCAGTTCCTCACAATCTTCACGAGCAGTTCTACGTTGATATCATCAAGAGCGGTAAGGCACTTCTTGGCGAAAAGCCCTTCGGTATCGACAAGAAGGCTAACGAAAACATTCTCAAGGCTCTCGCAGAGAACCCCAAGACCTTCGTTCGTTGCTGCTCTGAGTTCCCCTACTACCCCGCTATGCAGACAATGATCAATTGGTTCAAGGAAGACAAGTTCGGTAAGATTCTTGAAATCAAGTGCGGCTTCTGCCACTGCAGTGATATGGACCCAAATAAGCCTATCAACTGGAAGAGAATGGTTAAGTTCAACGGTGAATACGGCTGTCTCGGCGACCTTGGCATTCACACACAGCACGTACCCTTCCGTCTCGGCTTTAAGCCTAAGACCGTTCGTGCTCACTTCTCCAACATCGTAAAAGAGCGTCCCGACGGAAAGGGCGGCATGGCAGTTTGCGATACCTTCGACAACTGTACTATCTTCGCTACCACCCTCAACAAGGACGGCGATGAGATACCCATGACCTTCGAAACCAAGCGTATGGAGCCCGGCTCCACTAACCGTTGGTTCTTCGAGATCTATGGTACAGAATGCTCTGCTAAGTTCTCCAGCGACGACGCTAATGCATTCCACTATACATCATCTTGGGGCAAGGAACAGTCATGGAACAGAATTATCATCGGCTACAAGCCTATGATCCCCACCATCACAGGTCCTATCTTCGAGTTTGGCTTCACAGATGCTATTCAGCAGCAGATCGCGGCATTCATGCTTGAATACTCAGGCGTTGAAGTTCCCTTCGGACTCTTCACTCCCGAAGAAACCGCGCTCTCTCACACAATGGCTACCGCAGCCCTCAAATCTTTCTACAACAAGACTGTAGAAGTTATCGACTAATAAAAATAAGATTGGGTAAAATTTTACCCAATCTTTTTTTGCTAAAATAAATCGGGAGGCTTAAAAAGCCTCCCAACATTTTTATTATATCACAGAAAAAAGCCGATGTAAAGAAAAATTTGACATAGCAGAAAAACTTCTCTCTAATGCACAAAAATAGATTTTAATGTTTTGCATTTTTGTCAATTGAAATTGTGCAAATCCTGTGCTATACTATAATCGAAGAAAGGAAAGGAAGGTACAGACCAATGAACAAATAAACCTTCATCCAAGTGACGGTGACGTAAAAACACGGCGGTGTTACGCGTTAAATATATAGAAAAAGGAATGATTAAGGCTACGTCAAGTCACGAAGGAAAAAACTTTCACCTTTTACCAAAGGATTTATCAAAGCAAAGGTTAGTTCTCACTTGAGAGAAAAAAGAAGTTGTTTGCAGTTTGATGGTTTAATGAAATGGTAAAAGGAAGCCTAAAGAAAGAGAGGAAACCTTAGATGCTCGACATCAAGACAGAACAGAATTAGCCCTTGACTTGTAAAGAAAGGTCAAGGGCTAATTCTTTTTTTACGTGTTAACTACATTTTCTGTCTGGCATTTAGGGCATTTAACCTTTACCTTGCCCTTGCCTGCGGGGATTCTCATTTTCGTGCCGCAGCTCTCACATTCAACTATAATCTTTTCGGGAGCTTCCGCTTTTTTTGCTTCCGTCACAGTCTCTTTTTTTGCTTCGGTTTTCTTCACTTCGGGAATGACGGGCTTTTCTTCCGCCTTTTTTTCTTGGGTCACAGCCACTTTTTGGGGCTCGGCTTTTTTTGTTGCAGAACGCTCTTTTGCCACATGCTTTTCTGTGTTTGCTTTATGTGCCTCATATAGACTCTTTTTGTAACTCGTGAGATACACTATAACAAGTATAGATATTACGGGAGCAATAGCCAAAATCAAAGCATAAGAGCCAGTGGACGACTGCTTTACAAAAGCGTATATACCAAGTATTATAGGAAGAATAGAATGCATTACAAGCGAACCCTTTGCGTCCTCCTTTGCTCTTTTGCGGTCAGCTTCGGAAACCTCAAGCTTGTGCATATCAAACCTTACAGCAGGGGATAAAAACGCCTTTATCATATAAATAAGCATAAGAATAAAGGCGGGACAGTTAAGAAACATAATTCTTACTGTATCAACGAGTCCAACAACTATTGCAATAATGAATATAAGAACGTAAATTGAAAAATTTGTACTTGCATCAGTGTTAACGCTGGGAGAACTTACGTTTTTAGCAGACGATTGGGACGAAGAACTGCCATTGACGTTTTCAGAAGTACTCTGGGAGCTTCCTCCCCCTCCTCCGCCACCGCCAACTGCGGAGCCGACTGCCTTCGCGACCTTTGCCACCTTGGAGAAATCGATGCTATTTTTATTCATCATACCGAGAAGATAATATACCGCCGCTTCTCTGTAGTGCGAACCGCTTACGTGTCCTACCTCAGAGCCCAGCTTTCCGTCGGGAGTATTGAAGACCACACCTTCCTCGTTTACAAATCCTACCTCGTGCCCTACCTTTGAGGTGGGGTGATTATATATTCTGCCCTCGCCGTCAACGTGGCCAAGGCAATATCCTGCCTTCATCGTAGGATGGGAATAAACTCTGCCGCCGTCACCTACGTGACCGCAGGCAAGCCCTAACTCTTTTTCAGGGTCATTGAAAATCAACCCCTTGTCGTTTATATGGGCTGTTGCTGAGCCGAGCTTTCCGTACGGCTCGTTATAAATTACTGTACTCATATTTACTTACCCTTTATTCATCATATTGGTTTGCAAACAAACCGCAGGAGCAGGAAATTTCATCATCTGTGCAGTTAAGCTTTTTACCGCACTTGGGACAAATTCCTACTTTTTCAGGCTTAAAGGACGAGCCTCTGAAGGCATCGGGGTGAATGGCGATGCCATCAAGTCCGCCGCTATGGGTAGTAACACTTTGGAGTGAGGTACAGTTTTTAAATGCGTCCTTGTGTATAGCCACGGTATCGTCGGCAATAACTACACGGCGCAGCGAGGCACAGTCCTCGAAGGTCGAGCCTCCAATGCCGATACAGTCGAAAAAGCTACGGTGCTTGGGGCTTATAAACTCTTTGAGCGAGGTGCAGTTTCTGAAAGCACCTCTGGCGATATCCATTTCTGCATCCTCGTTAAGCTCAACCCTTTCAAGAGAGGTGCAATTTGCAAAGCAATCTTGTTGCAAAAATATGAGCGTAGCATTTTTTACAGTAACGCTTTTCAGTTTTTCACAATCCTTGAAGTCAGCCTCGCCGGGGCAGAAATTCTTTTCACAAATAACTCTTTTGAGATTTTTGAGTCCGCTGAAAAATCTGCCTTCAGCCCAAGCCATAGTATCGGGGTAAAAATCGGGAAAAACAAGCTCCACAATTTCATCATGCCCAGTAAACATATTATTGTGTTCAGCTTCCACAAAACTGTTCGGGAAAATTACACGCTGTGCATGACCGTTATACTCCTTGAGAAGCTTTCCGCCGAATTTCTTTTTTATAACAAAATCGCCGTCACTGCTCTCTGTAAGCTCCCTTTCTTCTTCGGACTCCTCAACGATTTCTACGTCATCTATAACCTCAACATCCTCTACGTCGAGAATTTCCTCTTCTTCGGGTGCAGGAGGGGTTAAAACCTCCTTTACGAGCTCCTTTTTTGTGGACTTCACAGGCTTTTTAGGAGTTTCTTTTTCTTCTGATACTCCTATCATTTCTCTTATTCTTTCAACAGAATGCTCCATACCGCAATTTTTACAGGCAGCACCTTTGCCACCCGCAAGCATCACAAGCTCGCCTCCGCAAATATCACATTTTATCTTCATAACGTCTCTCCTTTACCGTTTTTTATATTTTATCATACAAAAAAATAAAAATCAATAAATTAAGAAAAAACTGACAAGCAAAATATTGCCTGTCAGTTTTTTTACTTAGTAAAGCTTTGTGAATTTATAGTCGGGGTCGATACCGAGCTCTTCAAGAGCCTTTCTCTTTCTCTTGTCGATATCCTCATCGAGTCTGTCGAAGAAGTTGTTACCCTCAGAATCAATATCAACGATAAAGGGACCGAGGTCATTCATTTCAAAAAACCACGCCGCTTCAATTCTGCCAAGCTCATCATAAAGATAGACGTCCTCTATCTTAATAGAATCAATCCACAAGTTCGGACTTACAGAGCGTGGAGATACGTGAACGCACTTCTTCTTTTTCATCATTTCGGCGGTGTCCTTGCCCATTGTGGTTTTACCCACAATCATTTTAAGTCCCCACTCGTCAACGCTTTTAGCGCCCCATTTTTCAAAGCGGATAGATGAGGTGGGCATAAAGGAAACAAGTCGCCACTCTCCGTTTTCTTTTACGACGATAGGGCCGTTGTGAATAAGAATATTTCTATCGTCGGTCTTAAAGGGAAGCGTATTCTTTTCGTCGAAAATGTACTTCTGAAGTCTTGAACGGCAGGTGAAGGCTTTGCCGCTTATATAGACGGTATCCCCTATCTTAAGCTTTTTAACGTCCTCGTCCGAAAGGGGTGAGGTCAAATGATATGTAGCCATACTTCCTCCTTATCTGTCCCCGAACCACTTGGGACTCTTCATCCTTGTAACGCTTCCGTCGGCATCAATTCTCGTGGATGCGCGTCGTGCCACCATACAGTTGGTACTGGTTGCAACGGCAATACCCGCAATGTGAGTGAAGGCGTATTCAACGTTTACCGCAAGCACCGAGGTATCACCGCCCGATCCGAGAATACCTATGCCGAGAGAATTGAGAGCTTTATATAAATCCTCCTCAATCTTTCGGAACATTGGGTCGGGGTGATGAGAGCCTACCTCACGAAGGCAAGCCGCTTCTTTTGCAAGGTTTGCCGCAACGTTTGCTGTGCCTCCTATACCTATACCGAGCACCGAGGGAGGACAAACCGCACCTGCACGGGCAGAAGCGACGAATGAATCGATAACGAATTTTTCAATACCCTCTATTCCGTCGGCAAATGCTACGATTCTGTGTCTTGTACCACCGAAGCACTCACTTCCGCCCCCCTTTGCGGCGTAGGATATTTCAATGGAGTCACCCTCAACAAACTGATAAGTAAAGTCAGGTATATTCATGCCGATGTTGTTACCTGGGTCAAAGCCTGTGAGGGGATGCTTCATGGTAGCTCTGAGGTATCCCTTTTCCGTCGCTCTTGCAACTGCACGGCGCGCCGCATTTTCAAGCTCTACAAAGCCTCCCTCAAGCACGCAGTCATTACCTACCTTGAAGTAAAAGATAGGCCATCCCGTATCAACACACAAAGGATTTTTTCTCACCTTTGACATCTTCATGCTTTCAAGAGTTGCGGTGAGTCCTTTTTTCGCCTCCGCATCGCTTTCTCTGTCAATCGCCTTTTCAAAAGCCTCTTTTACGTCGTCGGATATTTCGGTGGCTCCTCTTTTTACCGTTTCAAAGAGCACCTCTTCATAAATTTCTGTTTTAATCATATCTCTACCCTGATTGTTCCGTCCTTTATTTTAGTAACAGTGCCAAATTGGCGGTTTCTGTCACAAAGGTAACTGTGTATTATTTCAGTTTCCTTTTCGTCAGCAAGATAAGGAAATCCCGTGTGCATATCAAGTCGGAGTGGATAAAGCACTATATCCGTAAGCCTTCCATCCTCAAAGGTCATAAACGGCATAAGCGAGCGGAAGTTATTAACGTCAGAATGAAGTCCGCCGTTTCCCAGCTTCGTTCTGAGCTTTACAAGCTCTCTGCCTGAAAGTCCCTTTGGCATATTATATTTTTCTCTGAAATCCTCAGGCATGCAGAATACCATATCACTCTGGAAAATAAAGTTGCCAAGGCTGTAAAAAATAGGCTTACCCTTATATATTTCAACAGCTTTAAGCTGATGAGTACCCGTACCTATTACGGCAGATGCACCTGCATCGATACATTTTCTGGCAAATTCAATAAGAAAATCATCCGGCTCATCATCTGTATCGTGCTTTATTTCATGGGAGTGAATGTTAACTATAACAGTCTCACATTCCTCAAGCGCCTTCCTTATGGAGCTTTCAGTTCTCTCCATATCGTTTTTATTGACTTTTGAGAATTTACCCTCTATGTCGCTTTCCTTGAAATTATATTCACCAAATCCGAAGCAGCCCTCGGGAGGCATGGGAGTATATCCACCCATTCTTGAACGATTTCGTCTTCCGTCAATGTGCGTACCCGACGAAATTTCGCGCAGAGCCTTCATATGCTCGGGTGTAATCAGGTATTCTATCGAAAAGCGAAGTGGGTTAAGCCCCGGTCTTCCGGGAAGCTCAATAGATGGGTCTCCTGCCCTTGCGGCATCGTTAAACGTGGCGCAAATAGAAATAAGAGCGCACTTTCCGTTTTTGCTTTCTATAATAGCAGGAGCTGAAGCCTTTTCAAGATTTTCCCCCGCGCCTGCAACAGGAAGATTTTTCTTTTCAACCGCTTCAAGCGTGGAAAAAAGTCCCTCATAGGAAAAATCCATGGTGTGATTATTTGCAAATGAACATCCATTGAAGCCAAAGCTTAATGTGTCGTCAAGAGTGTCTGACTTTGCAAGAAGCCACGTGCCTCCGCAATATGACGAAGCATATATGGGCTTATCCGAAATAACGTTTTCAAGATTGAAAAGCTTGATGTCTGCCTTTTTTATAATATTTTTTATAGGACTTCCGTCATAGTCCTTGTTAAATCTTTCAAGGAGAATTGCATCTCCTACACTGCAAATGGTCTGCTTCATAAAATTACCTCCTGTCACTCTTTTTTGCTTTCTCTATGTCAATACCCTGCATATTGTCAAGAACGAACTGAACCGAAAGTGCCGTTCCGTTCTTAAAAGCATCCTCATCGATAAGGAAGTCGTTGTTGTGAGGAAGAGTTACACAGCCCTTTTCGGGGTTACGTGTACCGATACGGATAAAAACACCCGGCTTCTTGGTAAGATACTGTGAAAAGTCCTCCGAGCTCATTTTTATAGGCATTTCGGCTATGTTTTCTTCGCCCACTACCTTCTTTGCCGAGTCAAGCACCAAGTCGGAAATATACGGATTATTATAAACCACAAGCGCTTTAAGGTCGGTCTTGACCTCTGCTCTGCAGCCGAAAGCATTGGCTGCACGGTTTGCAATATCACAAACGTTGGTTATAAGCATTTCGTCAACCGACATATCAAAGGTACGGATAGTACCAAGCATTTTAGCGTAGTCTGCCACAACGTTTTGGGTAGTACCACCTGATAGGTGTCCTACCGAGCAAACGTATTTCGAAAAGGGATTGTTCTTTCTTGCAAGCATAAGCTGAATTCCGTTGTACGCTTCAACTGCCGAAGCGAGAGCATCGTGACCCGTATGAGGAAGCGTTGCATGGGCGGTACGTCCGAAGAACTCAATTTCAAAGTTACGGCTTGATGCCATAGACTCACCCTTACATACACCGATTTTGCCGGAATCAAGCCAGTTTTCGATGTGAAGTCCGATAATTACGTCGATTTCCTCCATAACTCCGCCAAGCACCAATGCTTCCGCACCGCTTCGGAGTCCCTCCTCACTGGGCTGAAACACAAGTGCTACGCGGCAGGTAATCTTATCCTCTATTTCCTTTAAAGCCTTTGCCGTACCCAGAAGCATCGCCGTATGAGCATCGTGACCGCAAGCGTGCATCTGTCCCTTTATTTTTGACTTAAAAGAAAGGTCGGTTTTTTCTTCAATAAGAAGTGCATCCATATCGGCACGGATACCGATAGTAAAATCCTTTTTGTCGGGATTTATAAAGCCCACAACGCTTGACTCGCCATACTCTTCGCTATAAGGAATACCGAATTTTTCAAGCTCTCTTTTCACAAGCGCTATTGTGCGGGGAAGGTCAAAGCCTACTTCGGGATATTCGTGAATTTCACGTCTTATGGAAACTATGTATTTTTCATCTACCTTAAACATATTATACCTCCAGATTTGCAAGCGGCATATGCTGACCACATCCGTAAACGTCGTTGTCAAAAACGCTTCCGCTTATGTGCTTTCGGGGAAAAGTAACCTTTATGGAGTTTACCACCTCATAGGGTATAATTTCTATACTCTCTACAGGTGTATCGTAGGCACGGCTTATATCCTCTTTTTTGAGCTTTTTCAAAACCTCTGAGTAATCGTCAAAGCTTTCAAACATAATATCAAAGGTTATAAATAGAGGTCCTGCATTTTTGCTTCGGAGTATTTTTGCCTTATCAATGAGCTTCATCACTTTACCTCCTCAATTATGGTTTTTGCAGTTTCTGTGAGAGAATCCACCTTTGCAAGATGGAATACGCTGAATTCAAACACCTCGCCCACGTGGATGTCCGAGGGTGAGAAGGGAAACGCTACGTTTCCTGCACTGGATTTTCTGCCCTTGTAGTCGCAGTGAAGCATACGTGAACGGGCAAGGGAGCAAACTGTGTCGGCGATATCCTGTGTCTTACCTACAGCATCTATCACCACGCACATTTCCGACTCTGCCGAGCCATACTTTCTGAAAAGAAGAGTATAGTCATCGGGTGAGAAGGGAGAATTGACCTTTACAAAATCGCTTACAGTTTTTTCGATAAACGAGAAGTTTTCGACGGTAAGGGGGTCGTATATACCTCCGATACAAACCGTTCTGTAGCCTACTCTCATAACGCCCTCAAGCTTAAGAGTCTTGACCTTTGCAGGAGTGAATACTGCACCCGAAATTCTGACTGTTCTTTCGTCCTTTTGCTCGAACTTCGCGTTCTTTATGTCTATTACTCCGTCGGGCTCGTAAATGAGGTATGGATTTGTCTGCTCATACATTGTGTGTGCCGCCGCACGTGAAGCTACACAACGGCGTGCGGGAGATGCAGGACAAAGCTCGAAGTAGTCCTTCTCCATAAATCCCATCATTACGTCTGCCGCCGCAACGGGCTCGGCGCACATAGCACCGCACTCCATTATCTTCGCCATATGGAAGGAAAGGGCTTCGTCGTAGCCCTCGTAAATACAAGGTGCGGCGTATATAGCGGTATCACAAGCTCTGCCGGAGACGATAACGTCGCACTTCTCACGGAGAAGCTCGATAACGGGAGCTATTCCTATCTGGCTCACTATTCTTTCGGATTTTTCAACCTTTTCTCTTTCAAGAGGGAAGGTGTCGCTCATATTTATTATTTTTCCATTTTCAAGCTTTTCGAGAACGTATTCGCGTGTTACGTCGCTGTAAATTATACCAAGCTTAAAGGAAAGTCCCTTTTCTTTTGCTATTTCCTTTATTATTTCAATAAGTCGGTCGGTATGTGCTTTAGCTCCTGCACCGCCTGCAGTACCTATAATAAATGGTGCTTTATGCTCCAGCGCCTTAGGGAGCGCCAGAGAAAGGTCGCGCTTTACCGCATTGTCATCGGTAAAGGAGATGCCCTTGCCGAGGTAATAAGGTCCGGGGTCGGTTGAACCTGCGTCAACTCCCACGTAATCCACCTTTTCCGAAAAGGCTATATTGAGGGCTTCTTCGCTGTATCCGTATCCGAGAAGTCCGCAAAGTGAAACTATTTTCATATCTTCATCCTCCATTTCATTTAGATTTTATCACAGAAAAAAGAGAATTTTATTGCAAAATTTCCTTTTTATATTGCATTTTGTATCAAACGTTATTATAATAAGGGTATGGATATTAAAAACTTCGTTTTATCATACTATAAAAATTCGACGGAGAATTTCCATTTTCAAAAAACAGAGCGAGTGACCGAGGCAAAAAAGCCGCACTCTCATGACTATTTCCAGATATACTACGTCAAAAAAGGCTCTGTTACACATTTTGTAGATGGAAAATCCTCCGCTCTCAAGCACGGGGATATGTTTATCGTTCCGCCCGGAGCAGTGCACTATATAGAGCCCGAAAAGGATATGCTTTTTTTCGCACTGTCGTTTATGCCCGACTTTATACCTGCCTCAAATCCTCTTGCTTCAGGCTTCCTCACCGAGCTTCAAAACAGCGCCCTCCGTCCGAGGGTGTCTCTGCCCTCTGAGGACATAGTTCATATAGAATCGGTTCTTGAGCATATATACAGAGAATTCGCCGAGAAGCCTCTGGGGTTTGCCGACTGTATACGAGCCGATGCGGTAATTCTTATAACCACACTTGCAAGATACTATTTCGAGGAAACGGGAAAGGGACTGAGCATTCAAAACAATAAGGATTTCGTTCTTCACTGCGTAGACTACGTAAAGAATAACTTTTCGGAGCACGTCACCCTTGAGAAAATGACAAGGCGCTCTATGATGTCGAAAAACGCCTTTTGTTCTCTTTTCAAAAGCATCACGGGAGAGACCTTCAATTCCTATCTCAATCGTCAAAGGATAGAGGAGGCGGCAAAGTTTATTGAAAAGGGATACTCTGCAACGGATACCGCCTTTCTTTGCGGATACAGTGATTTTTCCACCTTCTACAGAAACTTCACTAAAATAATGGGGGTTTCACCCTCAAAATATAAAAGCCGTAAGATTTAATATAATTGAAAACGGAAAATTGAAAGTTGAAAATTTTTGAAAATTTAATAGAGGAGACTTTTTATAAAAGTGAAATAGTCAATAGTTAGTAGACACAAAAAAGAATATTTTAAGCTGCCTGTTCAAGTCTGTATTGAACAGGCGGTTTTCTATTTAATTTACGAATAGGTTTAATGTAATTAAAGTAATAAACAGTATCGGAAATAGCTT
>JAZNYT010000057.1:0-2577 GCA_045594565.1 Eubacteriales bacterium | reverse complement strand
TTCGATACCGATGAAAAGAGATGGGACAAGCTTCCCGCCGATTCATCCTTCCGCCGTGCCTATATCGAGCACCTTAAAAACGGAGGAAACGTAGGCTGGGGACACGGGATATTTATAGTGAAGAGTGAAGAGTGAATAGTGAATAATGAATAATGAATAATTTTGGACAATTTCCTTCGGAAATTTTCAATTAAATAATATTCAAGAGAGGAGGATTTTTAGAAAATCCCCCTCTCTTTGACTCTCCCCAAAACTATAATGAAGAACTATAGTTTTCGTGGGAGTTTTAAGAGGGAGTGCTTTTGTAAAAAGCACTCCCTCTTAATATAATAAATTCAATTTTGCTTCAGCAAAATTTTCCTTAATTATTCATTATTCATTATTCACTATTCATTATAGTTTTCGTGGGGATATAAAGGGGAGGGCTTTTATGAAAAGCCTTCCCCTTTAACTAATACTTAATTTAATTTTACTCTCCTCTTTTTTTAATCACCTTTGCGGGAGTGCCTACGGCGATGCTATAGGGAGGGATGGGCTTTACTACAGTTGAGCCGGCACCCACAACGCTTCCGTCGCCGATATTACCGCTGTACATTACGCATACTCCCATACCCAGATAGCAGTCGCGGCCGATAGTTACCTTCTCGGAGTGACCGCCCTGATTTATAATAACGTCGTCGGGGTCGTCGAATATGTGAGAATAAGGTGTGAGGGTTATATTTTGGGCAAGGAGCGAATATTCACCTATTTCAAGCCCCTCGTGTCCAAAAAGGGTAGTGCCCGTGCCAATGTAAACGTTGTCTTTTATCTCGATATATCCACCCTTGTGCTCGGTATCAAGATAAACACGCTCACAGAGATGAACGCCTTCCCCAATTTCAATATACGTGGATTCTCTTGCGATGATAGTCACGTCATCCATTATGACGGTGTTAGCTCCGATACTGATAAGCTCGGGATTGACAAACTTCACGTTTTTGCCGATTTTAACGTTTTCACCAAGTGATTTAAGCTTTTGTTTGTAGTATTCCACCCTCGTTTCCTCGGCATACTCTGTATCTGAATTCATAAACAGGACTTTTAAAAAATCCTCTTTTTCCGCTTCTGTCATCTTATCGTATTTCTCTTTGAAAAACATATTTCACACCCCTTTTATAGCAATTATATCAAAAAAACGATAAAAATCAATAGAAATTTTTGATGCGGCTTTTTAGTGAATTCCCTTCTTTTCCATCCACGAAAAGGTATACCTGGGTATAATTTTTAAATTACACTTTACAAAATCACACTTTTGTGCTAAAATCAAGAAAAACTTACGGAGGACAAAGAGATGAATTTTAATATACCGACATCAGATGCGCATATTCATATATTCTGGAATATGCTCCTTGCAGAAAGAGAGAAGCAGCTTGCAACTCTTATGGAGAAGTTTAACTACGATACAGTAACCATTCTTGCAATTCCTTATAACTCCACAAGACTTACAAAGTGTCGCGACTTCACAGACAACCTTACCGCTTTTTATCTCAAGTGCAAGATGCCCGGCAGAGTTTACGCTTTTGCAGGACTTAATCATCACTATGACGAAACCAAAAACACTCCCGAATTCTATGCGGAGCAGGCTGAATTTTATATGAAGGCAGGCTTTGACGGCATAAAGATGATAGAGGGAAGACCGAGACAGAGACATATCACGGGAGGCTTCGACGATCCTAAGTATGATCTTCTTTACAAGTATTGCGAGGAGCATCAGGTTCCCCTCGTAATCCACTCAAACGCTCCCGACTGTTGTTGGACAGACGGCAAGTCACCCGCAAAGGACCTTGGTGACCACGGCGCTGTGATGTCGTGGATGGACTATCACAACGAAATTGTCGGAATTCTCGAAAAGTATCCCAAGCTTCGTCTCACCATTGCACATTTTGCCTTTGCATCACAGCACGACAAGGAGGCGTCAGAGCTTCTTGACCGCTTTGAAAACGTATACCTCGACGTATGCCCCAACCAGTTTATGTATATGGACTTCGGACAGAAGCCTGAAATCTGGGGCCCCTTCTTTGAGAAGTATCAGGACAGACTCATTTACGGTACCGACATCGGTTCAAACACTACCGACCTTGACGGAACAGAAGCAACGGCTCTTGTACATATGGTAAAGGGCTTCTTCGAGGACGACAGACCCTACTCCGAGCTTGGTTATCCTATTATTCCTATCAAGACCGATGAAAAGATACTCCGCAAGATATATAAGGAAAATATGCTCCGCTTCTATCAGGGCAAAGCACCTAACGCTCCCGTTAAGGAAGTTATGAAGGAAGAGCTTGACCTTGTACTCGGTAAGTACTTTACTTGTCTTGATATGAAGGACGTAAAGAATCTTGAGCTTATAAAGACAGTATTCTAAAAAATATGGCTGTAAACCGAAAGGTTTACAGCCTTCAGTCTGTCGAAAAAGGTCACTCGAAAGAGTGGCTTTTTTGTGTTAAATATGGTATAATAGAGGTAGAAAAAATGTGAGGTAAAAATATGTTAAGTAAGGGACAAAACGGAAGAGACCAAATGGAAATGGTATGGCTT
>JAZNYT010000056.1:0-10253 GCA_045594565.1 Eubacteriales bacterium | reverse complement strand
GGTCTCGCGCGACCTACGCGCTCGGTCAGGGTCGGCTCTGACTGCCACTGGCAGTCATTCACTACCGACCCGTTCGAATCCTCTCGATCCACACAAAAAACAAAGAAGGTATCCCAAATGGGATACCGTCTTTGTTTGGCGGAAAGGGAGGGATTCGAACCCTCGGTCGGGTATTAGCCGACACACGATTTCCAGTCGTGCGCCTTAGACCAGCTCAGCCACCTTTCCGTATGCTTTTTTTGCTGACCTGTAGATTATATCAAATAAAAATCAAAAAGTCAATAGTTTTTTTAGTTTAAAAAGCTTATTTTTAAAATTTCAAAAATCAGTTATAGGCATTTTGACCTTTTATTCACAATATGTATATGAGAAAAGCCATGCCCGATACACATGAAACGATTTTGGAGAGTATGATTTTCTTCAATATCATAATATAGTCGATATTATTGTATCCCGAAACAACTGATATTAAAGCACAAGCTTTTTATTGTAAATATGTTTTCAAAAACAAAAATTTTTTAAATTATAAAAAGTTTATTTAGTTTTTGTGAAATTTGTACATATATACGCAAAAATATGTTCTCGTTTTGCTAAAACTGTATTGACTTTTATAAGCGTGTCAAGTAAAATAAACTAGGATAAATAAATTTTTTTATAAGGAGATTAAGAGATGAAAAAATTACTCGCAACCATTTTATCCATCATGGCTATTGCGACTCTTCTCTCGGCTGCATCCGTTGCAGGATACGTGCCCTTTGAAGACGACTACGTAGCAGACGATGAAATTGTACTTGCAAGTTTTAACGGCGTAAAGCCCTTCATCGGTGATTTGGCTAATCCCCAGCCCCTTGAAGACGCTTGCTACTGGCTCGTTGACTATGCAGACAAGTACAACATTAAGTACGTTGGATTTGTCGGAAATCTTTCTTCCGGCTCAAACCACACTTACGGTAACTGTGGTAACAGTATAAACACAGTTATCGAAAGAAACGACGCAGACAAGGTGCTCATTAAAGAGTATACCACTCTGAAGGACTACGCTTCCCTTCTTACGGAAGTGAACGTTCCTTACGGTATCACGCTTCATATGAACGACTACTATTCAAGCGGTCTTGTTCGTAATAACTTCGTTGCAAACCATTTCGGTGCAGAGGACTACAACGGCGGTTCTCTCGAAGTTGAAATCGAGTCATATGATAACAACAACTTTGCTGCCATCGTAAAAGAAGGCAACACCAAGTACGTGGTTTACAACCTTGAAGCATATCCTCAGATTGCAGTTCTTGACTGGTTCAAGACTCTCAACGCTACACACGTTGACAAGAGAGCATTCGTATATACAACATCCTTCGTTGATAAGAACGGTGCAATGTTCACTCAGTACGACCCCACCGTTTATACATACGGTACTGCTCCTGTAAAGGGTAACTCCACCATGAATACCAACATGGTATGGACCGGTAAGCCCTTCGACGGTGAGCAGATTTGGAACTACGCTATTTCTCAGTTCGACAATATCGTTATGGTAATGTCAGCTAATGCTATACCCGGTAAGGATATCGTTGTAACAAAGTTCAAGAACCCCAGAGGCTACGAGACAGTTTCCGTTCTTGCTAACCTCATCGACGGCTACAGCGCTGCAGGTGCATTCCCTGTTCTTGCTAAATTCTCCGAGGCAGATGCAACTCTCGACCTCAGATATGCCGTTCCTTACGAAAACAAGGTTGGTGCTTATATCGAAGAGTCAAAGGTTGTTGTAAACCTCAAGCTTTCCGACCTTCCCGAGCCTGACCCCGTTACACTTCTTCCCAAGGCTCCCGCTCAGGCTAACGGTGCTAACAAGGCATACATCAACGGTTATGCAGGTAACATCTTCAAGCCCAACGCTAATATGACAAAGGCTGAAGCATCCACCATATTTGCAAGACTTCTTGCAGGTACACAGGAGCTTCCCAAGGGTAACACCACTAAGTTTACCGACGTTGAAGGCCACTGGGCATACGATGCTATCGCATACCTTGACACAATGGGCTTCTACTTCACAAACGATTCTGACAAATACTTCCCCGACCAGCAGATAACAAGAGCAGAGTTCGTTGAGCTTGCTTACTTTGCATCAGACCTTGCGGCAACAGAGTCAATAAAGTTCACAGACGTTCCCGAAACTCACAAGTACTACGATGCAATCGTTGCAGGTGCGGCTGCGGGTCTTGTAAACGGTTATGCTGACGGCACGTTCAAGCCCGATGCTACAATCACTCGTGCTGAGGTTGTTACCGTTATCAACAGAATGCTCTCCCTTCTTGCAACTGCCGATACTATCGATAAGACACATATTACGAACGTATTCGGCGATATTGAAGGTCACTGGGCAGAGTATCAGATACTCATGGCTTCCAACAACAACGTTCACGGCAAGTCATTCTACAGTATCAACCCCGACATATTCACAGAAAACGCTACTACTATTTCTTTTGAAAACAAGCATATAAGAGTAACTCTTAACAAGAAGAACGGTAAGGTAGATTCAGTAATTTAC
Source organism: Eubacteriales bacterium (assembly GCA_045594565.1). GTDB lineage: Bacteria > Bacillota > Clostridia > Oscillospirales > SIG627 > RGIG6353. Next base: position 7,714 of record JAZNYT010000056.1, on the reverse strand, counting down.
ATTCCCACAGGAGAAAACGTTCTTGCAACAAACTCTTCTCCTTGGTTTGCATTCGCTAACGCTGCTTCAGGCGCTCTCCTTGAGCCCACAAAGCTTGAGGTTGTAGACGGAAGACTTAAGTTCACTTTCAAGGGCGGATTCGAAGCATACTTTATTATTGACGTTAAGGACAACTACTTCACGGTAGAGCTTGACTCCAACATTTCTAAGGCACTTTCCAAGATCACCTTCGGTAGAATCGACTTCAACTACGAAGCATCTGAGGATCCTAAGTCCTACAGAGCGTCTAACCTCCTTATGGATACAAGAGCAAATCAGCTCGCAGCTCCCGGCGGTTACACATCTCTCGTTGGTGCTTTCACCTACACAACAATCGGCTTTGACACTATGGGTGTTAAGGTTGGTATCGCATTCTCGCTCTTTGAAGAGCATATGAAGATTATGCAGGAGGTTGTTCTTGCAGTTGACCCTGAAAAGGGTATCAGATCTACAAGAGGCGGCCCCTTCACATATGAGGAAGAAAACAAGGACCTCTTCTACGACTACGGTATCATCTCTTCTAACTTCGGTTATTACAACGTTGATCAGGTTATAGAAACAGCGACGAAATACTCTGTTAACCAGCTTGACTTACATCAGGGTAACATGTTTGTACAGGGTGACTTCAACTTCATTTCCGCAAGAAACGAAATGGAAAAGGTAACCGGTAAGTATATCGACGGTGCAACCTTCAAGGAAAGAATTTCCGATCCTATTCACGCAGCAGGTCTTCAGCTCGGTCTTCACACATATTCTTCCGTTGTATCGAGCAGTGCTAAATCTATCATCACCGATCCTAAGTGGCAGAAACAGATCCAGTACCACGAAAACACCTTCACTCTCCGTGGTGACCTTACAAAGACTCGTACAAACGTTAAGACATACGAGGATGCTTCGGGAGTTAAGTGCGAGGGTATGCCCTACGGCGGATATGATACAAGCTACATCCTTATCGACGAAGAAATCATTCAGATCCAGCAGGGTACAACCTCCGGCTTCCTCAACTGTAAGAGAGGTATGTTCGGAACTAAGCCCGAGCGTCACTCTGACGGCGCAGAGATTCGTCAGCTTCAGGGACACTACGGCGGATTCCAGCCTATCCCCGGTTCAGAGCTCTTCTGGCATATAGGTGAGCTCACCGCAAAGGCATACAACGAAGCAGACTTCGACTGTATCTATCTTGACGGTCTTGAATCCTTCATACACTGGGTTCCCAGCGAATATCAGTACTACTACTATGCAGAGTTCTATCGTACAGTTCTTTCCAACTGTATCAAGACTCCTATCATGGAAGACTCCGCAGGTATCAGACACAACTGGCCTGCAAGAGGACGTGGCGGCGCTACCGACTCTGCAACAAAGGCTATCAAGACTCATACAATCGGTCACTCAAAATCAGGTCAGACTATGAAGCGTGAGCGTAACTACACAGCAACTCTCGGTTGGTTCAACTTCGACCCCGACGGAGGCGTAGAATACAAGAACACTATTCAGAAGACAATGTTCCATGACGAGCTTGACCATATGGGTTCAATCGGTATCGCAAACAACTTCTCCAACGTTGACAACTCATTCGGTGGACTTATCAGGGATGAAAGTCAGCTCAAAACAAGACACGCTGACAACTATATGTACTACAGTGTATATTCAAGACTCCGTAAGGCAGGCTACTTCTCCGAAGAGGTTAAGAACCAGCTTCTTAACGGCAATTATGAATACAAGCTCTTCAAGCAGGCTGACGGTACTTATGCATTCTATGAAATGTCTTACATTTACAACATCGTATTCGACACAGCAGATAAGCGTTACGTAACAGGCGAAGGAAACAATCCTTTCGATTCACAGACTCCTTTCATCAGAATTGAGCAGAGATACTCCACCAACTCCGAAAACGAAGTACTTGTACTTGAAATGGACGAGACTAAGGAAATATCCACTCTTAAGGGCAAGAAGTCACTTTCAACACCCGTTGACGTTTCCAAGCACTATGCATTCAAGGTTAACGTTCTCGGTAACGGAAGCAGCACAGGCGGTGTTATGATTTCCATCACCTCCCCCACATCATCCGAAAAGGGACGTACCGACTACTACATTCCTACATCCCATACAGGATGGAGAGAATTCATTCTCATCGACGCTGACAACGTAGAGCATCCCGGTGCAAGATTCAGCGACCTGAACTACACATGGAACATCTACGAGTCATACCGTGCTAACCCTGACCGTTCAAAGGTTAACCAGGTACAGATAAGCGTTACAGGTGACGTAGCCGGCGTTAAGATGGACGACATCAAGGCATACACTGCTATTGATGCTCCCGCTAAGAACCCCAGCGTTACAATCGGTGGCAACACAATCACATTCAATACTGAAATTCATTCAGGTGAATTCATTGAGTTCTACCCCGAAACAGGTAAGGCTTACCTCAACTACTACGACAACATTTACAACGAGGAAACAGGCAAGTGGACCAGCTGCGTTGCACATACAAAGGAAATCACCTACACAGGTAGCGTATCCGCTCCCGCAGGCAAGGTATCCTATACATACAGCGCTGAATCCACAACAGGTGCAGTTCTTCGTGCAAAGGTTAAGCTCGGCTTCTACGGTGCTGTAATAGCTAACCCCGCTGACTGGGTAGCACCCGAGGTTGATATGGGCGGTGCGACACTCGACATTATCATCAGATAAAGTACAATAAGGCAACGGTCATAAACAGATACTGAAAGACGGCACAAAATTGTGCCGTCTTTTTTTGCTTTTGTTCTTTAATTTAGTGAAAATTACCCAAAAAACACAGTAGATTTGTTCTATTTAATTGTTGACAAATATATAAAAAAAGTGTAAAATATAATGAATTATTATTTTATTATGAGAAAGGTATGAAAATATGATTGAACAGATAATTGAGGCAATTTCAAAGCAGCTTAAAATCGACCCTTCGAAGATTACTCCCGACACCGACATCATTGATGACCTCGGTGCAGATTCACTTGACGTAGTTGAGCTTCTTATGACAATCGAAGACAAATACGGAATTGTTATTCCCGACGACGAGGTAACCGAGCTTCGAACAATCGCTAAAATGAGCGACTACATCGAGGAGCATATAAACTAGTTTTCGTATTATAATTGCAAAGCATATACGCTTTATACAATTCAGGAGGAAAATATGAACAGAATCAAAAAAGGGCTTGGTATATTCTTAATCACCCTCACTTTTGCCGTTTTGCTTTCTCTGCCCGCTATGGCTGCAGGATATTTTGACAGCACTACTATTGAAAACGGCAAATTCGTGAATCTTAACACGAAATATGCATCGGAATATACCTACGTAACACTTGAGAATTACAACAAAGGCTTGAACGTAAGTGACATCAACCTTGATAACAATACCTTCACCGCAGTAACCAATGACACTGTTTTCACCGAAAACGGTATTATTTGCGTAAGACTTAAGCAGATGAAGGGTGAAAGAAAATTCTTCTACATAATGGGAGAAGACGGTCTTGAACGTTCTGACGCAGGCTTTAAGGGTCAGGGCGAGGATGCGGATTACGTTTATGATGGAGTTTCACAACCAAATGACCCTGTTTTTTCAGGCTGGGTACCGGGCGTCTGGACTCACCCACACACCTTCTACGTTGCTCCCACCGGAACACCTCTCTATATGTCCACACACTCTCACATAGCAGGAACCCTTCCCCAGAATATCAGTGATCAGCTTAACGGCGACACGATAAATGACCCCAATGATGAAAAGGGCTATAGAGCACAGGCTGAACAAGCAGTTGAATCTATTTTCTATCGCTATACCTACGAATCACACGAGATTCTTCCCGTTGAAGAGCTTCAGACGATTACCTTCGACGTAAGCGTAAGACAGGGCTCACTTACCGCCTACTCTCCTTCGGGTATCCCTCTTAAAACAAAGCTTGTTCTTTATACTATGAATGAGACAGGCAACGTTACCGCATACTCTTGGACGGATACGGCTCCTTGGGTAAATGAAGGAAACAAGACAAGACACACAGCTGCTATAAAGTCGGCGTTTCCTAATGCTACAGGCTGGGTGGTAGGCTTTGAGATCTACCCTTACGGTGACCTTCCCGAGGACGTTCAGTTCAAGGGAACAGGTAAAACAAATACCTGCTTTACCGTAAACTTTATTCCTGCGGCATATAACACTGTCTGGAAGAACGACTCTATGATTCTCGGTCTTCAGTATAACGGCACGAACAAGGCATATATTGAAGGCTATGCAGACGGCACCTTCCGTCCCGATGAGAACATTACCAAGGCAGAAGCTGCGGCACTTCTTTCGAGACTTGTGCTTAAGAGCTATACGTTACCCAAGGGATTCTATTCCTCTATTCCCGACGTAACAATCGATGCATGGTATCACGATGCAGTAGCTTTCCTTGAGTATAACAGAGCCTTCGATTATCTTGAAGGCGGAAACCTCTACCCCGACGAGCACATCACAAGAGGTGAGCTTGCACAGCTTATCTACAGTTCTGCGAAGTTCATAAAGAAATCAGCCACCTCTGATTTCAGCGACCTTGATGATACACACAAATATTATCATGCTATTTCTTACCTTGCGGAAATAGGTACTGTAAAGGGATATCCCGACGGCACCTTCCGTCCCGATGCCAAGGTTTCAAGAGCAGAAGCGGTTACTATGATAAACCGTCTTATCAACCTTACGGCAAACGAAAAAACGGTTATTAAAGAAACTCTTGACCACATTTTCCCCGACATTGAGGGACATTGGGCAGAGTATCAGATACTTATCGCCTCCAACGACAACGTAAAAACTGCGGCACATATTGCAAACAAAAACGCACTCACAGAGGACGATGAGTACATCTACATCAATACCGACCACGTTAAGGTCAGCATATCCAAGGATAAGGGACGAGTTATTGAGGTCATAAACAAGGATAACGGAGAAAACGTTGTTTCTACAACTCTCAGCCCTTGGTTTGCCAGCGTTACAAATAGTACAGGCGCTTACTTTGAGCCTCTTTATGCAGAGGTTGTAGACGGAAGACTTCATATGGCTTTCTCCAACGACACCGATGCTTACTTCCTTGTTGAATCCTTCCCCAACTACTTCACAGTAAAGCTTGACTCCGAGCTTCCTCACAACGTAGCATACATTGATTATGCACTTATTTCGGTTAATTGTGCATTCTCGCAGACAGATGCGAATACTTACAGAATTTCAGCAGTTCCTATGACTACCACCACCAATCCCATAAACCGTCCCGGCGGAAGCTACAAGAAGACGATCGGACGAGTTCTTTCAAAGATTGGTGACGTTATAGGTGCGAAGATGGGTATCGCCTTCTCTCAGTACGGCGGACTTAAGACAGGCGAGCACAGAGAGCACCTTAAGGAAATCGTACTTGCGATAGACTACAACGAAGGTATAACCTCTACAAAGGGCGGTCCCTTCACCTACGACGAAGGAAATGAAGAACTTTTCTACGACTACGTAATTCAGTCGGGCGGTCTCTCTCCTTCCAACGCCACCGAAACAGGTAAGGTTGCAAAGGAAAACTCCATTGAGATTATCGACTTCCATCAAGGCGGCAGTTCATACACTCAAGGTGATTTCAACTTCACATCAGCAAGGCTTACGGGAGAAACAGGCTTTGTTCCTGCAACTACCTTTAAGGAAAGAATTGCAGACAAGCTTAACGCAGAGGGCGTCCTTCTCAGTATGCACACCTATTCTTCCCTTGTATTCCCTACTGCCACAACACTCCTCTCTGTTCCCAAGTGGCAGCAGCAAATAGAGTATTATCCCGAGGATATACTTACTCTTACAAATGATATCACTACCTCAACTACAAAGCTTTACGTTAACGAGAGCCTTGAAGGAAGAAGTTTCTTCTACAATGGCTCTACGGGTGCAGGATGGAGCGATATTCCTTCCGGTTACATTCTCGTTGACGAAGAAATAATGCTCGTTACTTCTTACAGTGCTGCAAACGGTACTCTTACCGTTTCTCGCGGACAGTGCGGTACAACAAAGGCTGCTCACGATGCAAACAGTGAAGTAAGACAGCTTCTCTCCTACTACAGAGGTCTTCAGCCTATACTCGGCTCAGAGCTTTACTACCACGTAGCATACCTTACAGGCAAGGCGTGTGTAGAGGGCGGCTTCGATATGATATACCTTGACGGCTTTGAATCTATCGAGTTCTTCGGTGACAAGGACCTCAGAAGCTACTACTACGCTGAATTCATCCGAGAGGTTCTCAGAGCGGCGTATGAGACAAGCTACGAGCTCTACGGTGACTATTCCAAGGTTCCTATGATGGAAGGCTCGGCGTTCCCCGTTTCCTACTGGCCCGCAAGAGGTAAGGCAGGTGCGGTAGACCACGCTAACCGTCAGTACAAGAAGTACAACAGAGGACACCTTTCATCTAACAAGACCCACTTCAGAGACTATCTGACAGCTACATCCGGTTGGTTCAATTTTGCACCCGGCAGTGGTAACACATACGTTAACACCTATAACAAGACTCTCTTCCGTGACGACCTTGACCTTCTTGGCGTAATGGGTGTTGCATACGATATGTCAACGGTTCTCCAGCCCTTCTCACTTTCTAACTTCAAGCATCTCTACCAGCTCATTGACAACTACGCATACTTCAATACCTACTCAAGACTCCGCGAGGGCAAGTACTTCGCAGAGGAGGTAAAGGAAGAGCTTAAGGTAGGAATCGATGCAGGTAAGGAATACAAGATATTCAAGCAGAACGACGGCTCTTGGGCGTTCCGCGAGATATACTACAATGCCAATATTATAAGAGATACACTTGATAATACCTTTATCACAGGCAAGGGCAATAACAAGTTTGATGCTCAGAAGCCCTTCATCAGAATTGAGCAGAGATATTCAACTGCAGGTACTGATGAGGAAGTACTTTACGCTTACGACGAGAGCTTTGACCTTTCAGGTCTTGCTGATAAGCAGCAGACGTATAGCCTCACAACAGCTTCTAAGCTCTCATCCAAGCCCGTTCTCAAGGTAAAGGTTAAGGGCAACGGTTCTTCCACAGGCGCTATCCTCATCACACTTTCTGCAACAAATAAGCTGTCCAATACCAACAGAATAGACTACTTCATTCCTCTTACCTTCACAGGTGAGCGTGATATTATTCTGATGGATAACGACAATGCAGACTTTGACGGATACACCTTCACTAATATCAAGTCAGGCAACTCCACAGACTATCCGACCTTCCGTAACGAATTCACCCTTACGTCAGCAAAGTACATTACCATCTCGGTAACAGGCGACGTGAGCGGTGTTACAATGGACGATATCAGAGTTTGTTCGGCAGTTTCCACAGTTGCTCAGTATCCTTCCGTAACAATAGGCGGTCAGAAGATAACATTCAATACTAACCTTAACAGTGGTGAGTATATCGAATACTATCCCGAATACAACAAGGCATACCGCAATTATTATCAGAAGTATACCAGCGGAAGCACTACTGTTGAAAAGCAGAAATACACCGAGGAGATATCCTTCTCAGGCTCTGTAACAGTACCCGAGGGTGACTACACCTTCACCTACGATGCAACAGGTCTTGACTCAACACCTCTCAGAGCAAAGGTTATGATAGGACTTACCGATTACGACAACGTAATT
>JAZNYT010000055.1:0-36892 GCA_045594565.1 Eubacteriales bacterium | reverse complement strand
CACCTGATGCGATAGAAAATGTATATAAAAAAGCAATAAACAAAATGAGAAAATATTTAGAAGAAAAATTGCTGTAAAAACAGAAAAAGCCCGAATATACAAGTAAAATTCAGCTTGCATATTCGGGCTTAATTTGTATCTTGAAATCCGCACATTTGTCAAAATACCGCTTATTAAATAGTCTTTTAGTGGAGATTTGTGTAAATACTAAAATTCATTGATGACTTCTAAATAGTTTGTTTATGTAAGTGGTAGAATACATAAAGGAAAGGAAGTTGATTTGAATGAGAAAAATCACAAATGAGCTTATAGAAAGCTTTAAAAATTATTTAATCGAGGAGGAAAAAAGTGAAAACACAATAGAAAAATATATCCGTGATATTACTTTCTTTATGGCTTGGCTTTGTGGTCAGGAAGTAACAAAGATGTTGGCTTTAGAATATAAAAAGGAGCTTTGTGAAAAATATGCTCCTGCGAGTGTCAATGCGGCAATATCTTCCCTTAACAGTTTCTTTGCATTTATGGACTGGCACGATATACGGATAAAGGCACTGAAAATCCAACGGCAGATATTTTCAAGCAAAGACAAGGAACTGACAAAAGCAGAATATGAGCGATTACTCACGGTGGCAAATGATAAGAAAAATCAAAGGCTTTATTACCTGATACAAACCATAGCAAGTACGGGCATAAGGGTTTCAGAATTACGCTACATTACTACATCAGCCGTAAAAACGGGACAAGCGGTAATAAATTGCAAAGGCAAAATGCGTATTGTAATTCTTCCCAAAGAGCTATGTAAAATGCTAAAAGGATATATCCGAGAAAATAAAATTGAAAACGGCTCCGTTTTCGTGAGCCGTAATGGAAAACCTTTAGACAGAAGCCATATATGGAAGATGTTAAAAGCATTATGCGAAACCGCCGGAGTATCAAAGGATAAAGTATATCCGCATAGCTTTCGTCATCTTTTTGCACGAACTTATTATAGCTTACAGAAAGACATCGTAAGACTTGCCGACATTTTAGGACACTCATCTGTAAATACAACAAGAATTTATACTATGAGTACGGGCGAGGTACACCGTAGGCAAATACAAAAGCTTGGTTTACTGAGGTGTTAAATTAAAAAGACCACATAATTCTTATTATGTGGAGTTGTTTTTCTGATTCGTAAAATATATTTTATATAAGTATAACATAACATACTATAAAAATCAATAATTTTAGCAATTTTTACAAAAAATCTCCGATATGCACAAAAAACGGCATAAAAAGTTGACCGATGAAAAATCATTTAATCACATCGGTCTTGTTTTTGTGTCTTAAATTATATATTTCGTTTATGTATCACAGTGTTTATTCCACATAATAAGAATTATGTGGAACATCATCTTTATTTTTTTGATCGTTATTTTAACGCTCGTTAAAATACAGTTGATTTGAGGGAAATGTAATGAGAGAACCTTCTGCAAAAGATATTGATAAAATTCAAATATTAGAAAAGTGTTTTAATTATTTGTGTGATTACGGACTTGAACAAGTCTCCATTCGTAAATTGTGTGATCGCACAGGTATGGGCGCCGGAAGTGTATATTATTGGTTCAAAAATAAAGACGAAGTCATTTTAGATTCCGCAGAATATGGTATTAACCACCTAATAGACGAATTGATGGATTTCGCATTTGTGCACATAGATAATATTGATGTTTTATGCGAAGAGTTTCCTAAGATGATTGAGCAAAGAATTGATAAACTCAAAGTCATTATCAGAGTTGCAACAAGTCCTATGTACTGTGATAGTTTGAATTTGTATTCAAAAACATTTACATACAAATACGATTCTTATGCGCGAAAATTGTCGCAAAGAATCAATCTTCCCTATAACACGATAAGAGTTTTAGTTGATAACTTTGTTTCGGTAACTATGGATTGCATTATATGGGAAGATTGGGGTAAATACAAACGACAGCTTGAATATGTTTTGGAAGGATTAAAATTAGCGACGATAAAAAAAGAAAAAGAAGAAAATGAAAGCCAAAATACTTTCACTTGGTTTACAACAGGAACAGACTTATAAAAGTGTCCTATATGAATGCAAATGATGGAGGATAGTTATGGATGTAAAAGAGACGAATACAATATTGCGATATAAGAGACCTTGTGATAGTTGGCTGTGTCCAGACTGTGATACAGAAAATAATATATCCCTCGGTAAGTGTACTGTTTGTGGGTGTAGAAAGAGTCCTTCAGCAACAATATTAAAACAATGGACAGAAGTTGATGATAGACCAGCACCCCCACCTAAGAAAACACCTACTCCTGCTCCTTCAGGTCCAGTATTCAAGGATACGGATAAAGATGATTATATTCCTGAAGAGGAAAATAAGAATAAAATTATCTGGGGAATTATCATTGCAATTATTATCATTGGCTTGATAATAGCTGCAAGCCAAGGAAGTACATACGCTGCATATTCAGATGCAATGCACGAATTTAATAGTGGAAATTATGAAACAGCAATCAATATGTTTGAAGATCTTCCATCCAGTTATAAAGATGTTTCATATATGTTGGATGAATCAAAATATCAATGCGCTACGGAGTATTTGAATTCTGGGGATTTTACGTCAGCCGAATCGTTGTTTGAAAGCATATCCTACCACAGTGATTCGGCAGAGAAACTAAACGAATGCAAGTATCAAGCTGCTTATTCGCTATTTAATTCGGGTAGTTATGCAGAAGCAAAAAATAAGTTTATGGAGATTTCTTCATACTCAGATTCAACTGAAATGGCAAGCGAGTGTGATTATTCTGTAGCAATGAACTATAAAAACAATGGTGAATATGTTAAAGCACTGAAAGCTTTTAATGATTTAGGTGCATACAAGGATAGTACAAGTCAGTTCAGTAAAACAGAAAATGCACTAATCTCATATAACAGAAAAAATGGCTATTATTATAATGAAACTTCAATGTTTGGAGAGTGGTCAGATTCTTTAGGGAATTATGTCACATACACGAACAAAGGGAATGGAAATGCAAATGCAAGTTATAATTTGGGGTATTCGGAAGGTCAATTCTTCAAATTAACAAATGGTGTGCACTATCATGGTGATGATCACAGCGGTTGGAAGAAACAATGGATATATCAACGTGTTGATAACAACTCTATTCAAGTGTACGACTTTATTGATGGTGAAATTTATAATCTTTCAAGGAATTAAGGAGGTATAAAAGTGATTTGTGAGAAATGTGGCAAGAGTAACATCAGTAACTTATCTGAATGTGCGTATTGTGGGGCTGAGATGCCTAAAACATCAGGCGGTGGAGGATTTGCAGACATACTAAGTTATAATGCTGCAGGAGGTGTTACACCTTCTCCAGTCAGAAAAGAAATACGCAAAGAAGAAAAAGAAAAACCATCGGAAGGGATAAGTGAATTGGAAATGCAAAAGTTAATGAAAAAATCTGACAACATAATGAAATCAACAAAAATAAATTCTTTGTTTGGGTTAGTTGCTATCGGATTGAGTTTTTTAATTCTTATAAGCTCAATTATCTTCGGCATTGTAACGATTAACACTGTAAAAGGTTATAAAGAGGAAACAATGACGCAAATCGAAGAGACAAGAAAAGAGCTTACAGAATATAAAACACAGGTCGATACACTCATCGAAGAAAGCAAGAAAAAAGATGATGATACCGATGATAATGATGTTGCTACAACACACGATGACAAAAGTGACGCTAAGCAGGAAAACAAAGACAGTGTAGATAAGGACGATAAAAAGGACATTGGCAAAAAAGATGATGATATAAAAAATCCTTCTTCACCTAAGACAGATGCAGAAGGTAATTTAATAAATTAAAAAAACGGAGGAATTAAAAAATGGCGAGTAACTATCAAATCACATACAATGTGGACATGGTGTTCTGCATTGACTGTACCGGAAGCATGGGAAACATTATTGAAATGGTAAAAAAGAATGCTCTGAATTTCTATCAGGACGTAACTTCTGTTATGGAAGAGAAAAACAAGCATATCAGCCAGCTCAGAGTTCGTGTTGTTGCATTTCGTGATTATGCTGCTGATAAAGACAAAGCAATGATGGTAACAGAGTTCTTTAAGCTTCCTCAAGAAGCAGAGGAATTTGAAAAATGCGTTCGCAGCTTAAAAGCTGAAGGTGGCGGAGACGATCCGGAAGATGGTCTTGAAGCACTTGCTTATGCAATCAAATCTAAGTGGGATGCTGAAGGTATGAAAAAGCGTCAGGTTATTGTTGTTTGGACAGATGCTCCTACACATCCACTTGGTTATGGAAAAGATAGTGGCTACTATCCTAATGGTATGGCAAGTGACATCAAGGAATTATCATCCTGGTGGGGCGGCGCTCAGCAGACTGGTTTTGTAGATAACAACGCAAAGCGTTTGTTGCTTTTTGCGCCTGATGCAGCCGATTGGAATGTGATTTCGCAGAACTGGGACAATGTACTTCACTTCCCATCTGAGGCAGGTAAAGGTTTAGTAAATTTGGAGTATGAAGAAATTATCAATACGATTTCTAACTCTATCTAACAGAGAGGTTATAGTATGAAAAAAGCAAACCAAGAATTAAACTCAATATTTTCTGTAGCTGAAGAGATGAAAAAAAACAATGGTGAAGATTGTTTTTATTTCGATGTGATTGATGATAATTTCATTATTGCGTCTCTTGATGGGTGCGGTGGTTCCGGTTCTAAAAAGTACGAAAATTATTCTGGAAAAACAGGGGCGTATATTGCATCACGCGCAGTTTGCGGAGGTATTAAGTCTTGGTTTTGTGAATCCAACAAAGATAGCGAACTTCCTAAATATATACACGAGGCTTTGTCTGTATGTAAACAACATGCAGACAAAGCTGGACGTATTATGGGTTCGCTTGGCAAAGCTTTCCCCACAACTGCATCTGTTATAACAGGTAAAATGAACGGAAGTAAAGTTGAAATAACCTGTTATTGGGCTGGGGATTCACGGTGTTATATGTTAGACGCCAACGGATTACATCAATTAACAGCAGATGACCTTGATGGTCAGGATGCTATGAGTAATTTGTCAAATGACGGTGTCATGACGAATGTAATCAATGCAAGTACATCTTTTGAAGTACATAATAAAAAATTATCTTTCGATAGTCCATGCATACTTTTAACTGCAACGGATGGATGTTTTGGATATCTGAACTCTCCAATGGAGTTTGAATATCTATTAACAGATTCTTTAATCAAAGCAAAAAACTTACATGAATGGAAAATTGCTTTGAATGAGCGGATGCACGATGTTACGGGTGATGATTATACCCTGAGTGTTGCAATCTGTGGATTTAATGACTTTGGAGAAATACAAGGCAACTATGCAAATAGAAATGCTTATGTTGCTGATACATATATAAATCAAACAACAGATGTTAATGCTATGTGGGAGATTTATAAAAAAGATTATTCTACATATCTTTAAGGGGGATTTTTGATATGGGCGGTACACTATACACAACATGGACAGATGCTTTAGGAGTTTCACATGCAGATGAACCTGTTGCCGTCTTTGAAAATGGCAAGATTTATATGGCGGCAGACGGATTTTTAGGAACAACTGCAAAAGGGACATTAGTTGGCGAATACGAGAACGGGAAAGTATATACTGTTGGAAACGGAGCAATGATTTATGGCAAGAGGATGGATGCTGTTGCTTTGATTGAAGGTGGGAAAATTTACGGGATTTCCAAAAGTATGCTTGGTGGATATTCAAAATCATTATCTGTCGGTGAATGTTCAGGTGGCAAAGTGTATGCCCATTCTCACAAATTCATGGAAGGAAGTGGAACCGCAGGCTTATATAATGGAGATGCAGAAGGAGCTGCAGCAGCCGCAGCAATTGTCTTATTTGGACTGACTTCAGGAGTTTCTGCGTATGACAGTTCGTTAGAAGGTGATGATAGTGGAGCCGCTACATATTCACGCAAGAGTTCTCATTCTTCTAGTGATGATTCGGGAAGTGGGATGGGATGTTTCTTCTCAATTATTGCTGGCGTACTTATATTTGCAGTTTCTGTCCTTGCAATAATAATTTCTTTGGTTGCATTTGTCCCAACATTTTTAGTCTATCTGCTAGTGAAATTCATTATAAAGCGTACTCGTGAAGAAGCAGTAGTTGAAAGTGATGAACAGAAAAGAAAAGAATTTGTTATTGTTCTCGTGGTTTCGATGCTGATAGCACTTACTATGACAATTATTGCTGCGTTTGATAGCGGGGATATGGTTTTCCCCTGCATTGGTTCAGCAATCGTGGAAGGTATAGGCTTTGGTTGGTTAATCAATTTTGTAAAAAGCGGAAAGGAAATCAAATTCCTAAAGAAGTTCAAAAGAAAAAAGAAGGAAGCCACTGAAACTGAAGCAGTATATAGTGAAGATGTAATAGATGTTGAGGAAACTACATCTGAAAGTTATACAGAGGTTGGAACCACCTCTTTGGGAACTATAGAGACAGAATCAATCGACACAAGCTACATAAAACATAAAGAAGATGTTGTTGAACATAAAGATGATGTCATAAAAGAAAAAGATGTAAAAACAACTTCAGAAATCGTTGTGGAAGATACTGAGCCAAAAAGCAGGTTGAAATCAACAATGCGAACAAGCACAGGATATACTACCACAGCAAGTTCTACGGTGGTTGAGCCAACAGAAATGTCCGACAGATTCAAACCTGCCGGAGATTTATAAGAAACGGAGATAATATCATGAGTGATCAAAAGAGAAAAAATATTATTTTAGTAACCTGCATGATTATATGTGTTGTTTTAACATCATTACTTTTAAGTAACTCGTTACAATGCGCTGATTGCGACAAAAAAATCACAGGAAAATACTATATCTCTTTATCAGAAAGACCGTATTGTAAAGATTGTGGAGCTGAATACTATCGTGGTTTTCCGGGAGATTTAGACAATATAACAGACAGAGTTGATAATACTGCAAGAAATATTCTTGTTATAGTTGAACTGGTAGGTTTTATTGGTGCAATGGTTGTAGTCAATAAAAAGAAAGTATCAGAAACAATTAAAAGTGACGGTATTGCTTCAGAAACAAGAAAAATACCCGTTATAAAAGATGAAGTTAAAAAAGTTGTTGAGCCTATTATTAAAAAGGAGACTCCAATAGAATCAAAACCGGAAATTAAGCCAGAATTTAAAGTTGAAAAAGTTTCAGAAGTGAGAAAAGAAATAATTGTTGAAGAAACTCCTGCAAGCACCGAAGTTAGAAGTGGATTAAGAACTACTTTCAAACCTAAACCAGAAGAACCAACATCTACTTCTTCATCTTCTTCCAAAGAAAGCAAAGGCGAATGGTTTAAATCAGCCGGAGATTTATAATAAAATTTGAAAAGTGTGTGGTGATATATATGAATAAAGGAATGCTATTTGGTTACAAGAAAATAAATATTTTTCTCATTTGTGTGATGGTTGTTCTTACTTTGCTCACTGGTTGCTCAGCGGGAACCCCAAATGCAGATAGAGTTAAAAATGATCTTAATGCAAGTGATATTGTTGGTTCTAAAGAATTTTTTGGAAAAAACGATGCACAGATGATTCCTGTAACCAAGGTTTCTATAGTTGATAAGACTGTAGAAGGTGATGAGTGTGAAATTAAATGTAATGTCGTATTTGAGGATAACAACTATAGAATAGATTCTCAAGTTACAGCCTATTATTCAAAGTTTGATAAATGGAGCTTTGAAAAATATGATATTGGAGAACATACAATTGTTCCCATCTCAGGTGTTCCGAATTATTTGATAAAACAAAGAGCAGAATATGTTGCCACCTCTTCTGTAGGTACATTAGTTGAAAACGCCCAGGTTACTAATGTTACCCACAATTTTGATGCAAATGCAAAGACCGATTATGTAACCTTTGATTTGTCCGCTAAAGGTTATACTACTAAAATAAATGTTAAAGTAAGCACCGGGTATTCTTTTGAGAATTATTGGCGCGTAAAAGACAGTGATGAAGAGATTACGAGCCATGAGTGGTTATTCAATGATTTAGTTGGTACAGAATGGAGTGGCTCCGTAGGTATCGGTGCAACTCGCCATATTGTAATCAACAGTGTAGATACTGCAAATAAAACCATGAATGTGAGCTATTATAGTTCACAGGATGACTGCTCGTATGAAATTACTAATTGGTATGATGATGAGGCAATTAAAGTGCATCTTCCGAATGAATCCTTTACTGATCAAATGTGGATTTTCCAGGATGGCGAAATACGATACGGTGTACCTGGTGGACTTGGCGGAATGTTGGGTAAAAGAGTCGATAACAAGACGAAAATGGATGTAATAATTGATGGCGCAGAAGATACTTCAAAATCATATGAAGTATCGCAGCAAATATCAGATAATGATAACAACTTTCCAATTATACCAATAGCAATAGCGGTTATAGTTGCAATTATAATTATTATTGCAATGGCTAAAAAGTCATCGAAAAAATCTGGTTCACCTATAGATGTCATGCCGGAAGAAAAAGATGAACTAATTCCACCTACAGAGGTAGTAGATGAAAAGCCTTTAGCACCGCCTATGATTGATACGGAAAAAGTCACTCCTCCTTCGGATGATGAAGGTACAAGCAGACTAAAGAAAACATTTCCGCCGAAATCGGATGAACATGGTTCCAGTACCTCTTCTTCTGATGAAAAAACAGGTGACTGGTTCAAATCCGCAGGAGATTTATAATAATTACAAATTTTAGAAGTATATGGTGATATATAGATGAACATAAACGGATATACATTAAAAGCAGAATTGAAGAATGCCAACAGCGGATTTTCTAAATGGGGATTCGCAACAAAAAATGGCAAAGAGTATTTTATCAAGGAACTGATAAACCCAGTTTATCCTCTTGATAAAAGCATCATGTCTGAAGAGTTGTTTCAGCAAAGAAGAACTCACTGCTCTCAGTATGAGGCGAAATCCAAGAATTTTTTTGGATTAATAAATAAAGCAAGTAGAGGAAATCTTGTTAGAATTATCGAGTTTTTTCGCTGTGGAAGCCGTTATTATTTAATCTCAGAAAAAGTTGAAGGAAAATCTCCTTCAATGGAATATATCGCTTCTTTGGATGATGAAAAAAAGCTGTTGCTTTTGAAATCAGTTGCACACTGCTTTTATGATTTACACTCTGTTGGAATTGTTCATTCTGATGTAAAGCCAAATAATATACTTGTAAAAGCAACAAAAAACGGAAACTATGTTGCGAAGCTCATCGACTTTGATTCTGGTTTTATAAAGGGCGATACCATAAATAATAAAGAGTTAGGTGGAGAATTAACATATCTTGCGCCCGAAACTTTTCTTGGAATATATGGCGAAGATGTCCATCCCGATGAGAAATCTGACATTTTTGGCTTAGGCTTAATGTTCCATGAGTATTATTGCGGTTTTCTTCCGTATTATGATCAAAACGAGTATGAATATCCATACGAAGCTGCGCTGGATGGTGGCTTGCTTAAACCAGATACAGAAATGATACCAGATGATATAGCAAATCTTATCACATCAATGTTAGATGCTGATCCTACAAAAAGACCATCTGCAGAAGAAATTATCAAAATATTGAACACAATTACTGAACAGTCGGAAAACTCATTGGAAATCAAGCAAATTATGCTTCATTTTGATGGCGCATTCGGTAAATCTATTAGCATTGCTGCTGATGCAATTAAATATAAAAACACGGTTCACTCATCTGTTCAGGCAGAGATGGACCGGGATAAGGAATACTATCCTGACGATTATTTGGTACAAAAGAAACGACCTATAACAGATACGAATGTTTATGATTCTATAATAGGAAAAATTGTCGATGCAGGCTTGTGGGATTTAGTTTCACTTTCAGAACACAACGATTTTGGCGGTGATAGAATTTGTCAGGCAATTAAAGTTATATGCGAGGATGGCACTGTATATTCTTACTCTACTGAAGGTGTACCAGACTCAAAATTTGTAAAGATTGTATCTTTACTTTCGGCTTATTGTACGTTTCCAGCGAAAGCTGAAGTAGATTATTTTCCTGTAGAGCATAAACCAACAAATAATAAAAACGGTGATTGGTTCAAACCAGCCGGAGATTTATAAAGTGTAGCACTATTCTTTTGAAACATTCACTATTAATTCTAATAGAACATATATTTAAGCGAGAAATATATAAAGATAATGATTATATATAATTTAAATGGAGTGGAATGAATTAAATCATCCAATCTAACGGTGACACATTTTAAGTTGAGGTAATTGATTATGAAAAAATATATTGTTTTCTTAATTGCTGTTATAGTTGTGGCATTAGCAGCCTATGGAATTTTAGAAAATTTACCACCATCAAAGGGTAAGGTTGAGGGTATGATTTATAAACAAGCTGCGGTTGTTTTATCTTATGAGAACTCAAGCAATCCTTTGATTACTGCATTGGTTAATAATGCAGATGTTGATGTAGAAAAGGTTGATAAAAGTTCTGATGTTTATATTGCAACTTGTAAAATCGGGAATCACGATTTTAAATCTGCGTATGACAAATGTATGAGTAATGAATATACTTCTACTCTTAATCAGTTTACCTCTGATTTTATAGATATATTAAATCAAGAAGAAATGATTTATGAAACCACTCAAATCAATGTAATAAAGAATTCTGCCGGAAAGTATCAAGCAGAGCTTACAGAAAATGATATTGATGTGCTTACAGGTGGTTTTATAACATTTAGTGCATCTTACTTTGAAACAAATAAGTGAGGATATTATTATGAAACATATTAAGAGAATTATATCGCTTTGTTTAATATTATGTATCTGCATTTCAGGAGTTCAAGTAAGCGCAGATAACAGATATACTGAACAAAGTTTAGAAATAGAAAGTGTATCAGGAACGGAAACATATAAGGTTTTAAATGTTGATAATCGTATATATATGTTAGGTTCTGATTTTGGTAAAATAACTCGATACGAGTATAAAGAAGGTCCGGACAATGTTTTATATACATTAGGAGACAAATTTGTATCCGTAAGTAAAAATGAAGGCAAATTATCTCTACCGATGCAAAACTATTCCACTAAATGTTCTAAAACCGTAAGCTATAATGGTAACACATACATTGCGATGGACGAGTTACTTCCTTGGTTAAATGTTGAATGTTCGGTTGTAGATAATAAACTTATTGTAGCATCTGATGCTATTTCAATGTGGGAGCTTACGGATGTCTTGATTAACAACTTTGAAACTTATAAATTTAATTTATACAAAGATTTAGGCGAAACTAATGCTTCATCGGTAGGATTAGCTGCAGCAATGATGTTTGACACGATAGTCAATGTTAGATTTGACAAGCTGATTCCCGTAGGTGATAGTATTTTGGATCCTGCCGGGAGTTTGTATGACCGGGATTGTTATATAGATTTGTATATAGATATGGCAACAGATGACACATTGTTATCAGCTCAAGCAGATAAAGTGTTGAAAAAAGCATTTGAAATTAACAAGAATATAGGAACTATCGAAAAAGCTTTGGGAATAGATGAAGACAAACTCAGCAAGCAAGGTGATCAATTCTTGTTAGATTTAGGCGTAGGAGCAGAAACAATGAGCGATTATGCCACTTTATCAGAAACTTGGAGAGGTGCAAGAAAAGCATTGACATCTGTATCTAAAGCATCTAAGTATTTTAATTCATTTAAGATACTAAAAAGTTATGAAACAGTTCTTCATACAACCACCGAATATAGAAACTATTTAAAGGATATAACATATGACAGTAAGCAAAATAGCGTTATGCAAACCGCTGTCAGAGAAGCATCTATTCGTTTGGACGAAAGTAAAGGAGCAGTATATTCATATTTAATAGATTTAGGACACGAATTAGTTGTTGGAAAAACGGAAGATACTTTTGAAAAAATAATTGAAACTGCTTTTGAAGGAAAAAGCTGGGGTTCAATCTTCTTATACTTGGATTTGGCGAAAATTTTCTACAGTACAATAGTTCCTGTTACTGATGGGATGTCTGAAATGTCTAAATTCATCATTTACAGTAATGTTAGTGATTATTCTTGGGACAAAGCTTATGAGTATGCAGGAAAAGAATTAACACAAGACAACATTGCTTTTATGTGTCAAAGTTATATGGCTTCCCTTAAAAGCTCAAAAAAAGCTTTTGAAGGTATGCAGACTTTGTTTGACTCAAAGGCTTTTGGATTTTCAATGTTTGGAAATAACGATGGTTTGATGGACCATAGAATAGAACCAACTGAAGAAATGTTAGCACAACTTGCTCTTACTTCTTCTTGTAGAGAAAATGATTCTACTGAGAATAAAGATAAAAAAGCAAAAGAAATTAGGGAATTATTATCAGCACTTATTTTGGAGAATAATGAACAAACAACAGAGTTTGATATTGAACAACATATGGGATTGTGGTTCTATACTCCATTTTCAGATCCTAAGATGGAAGATTTAGATGGAATGGATATAAGAAAAACAGGAATAAATGAAGCTGAAATTCTTTATTGTGACCAATTAACAAAAATTGTATTCATTAGTAACAATGTTGCAGAATCAGAAAGATTCGGACCGTCAAATGAATATAAAAACAAATACACATTCAGAACTGATTATTATGGAAAAGCAACCATAGATGTTGATATTGTATATGCAGATACAGGGAAAATAGCAGGTGAAACATCAAGTGCATATAGAAATAAAGAAGATTTTTTCTTTGATACTAATACTGTAAATTCAACTAGCAATGAAAATTTAGGCTTATGGTCGCATAGTGAATATTCAGATAACTATTCTGTACTGATATTTGATGAAAAACAAGACACAGTTACAGTTAGTATTACTGCTATTAGAGGTAATGCTGCTCAAATTGCTACTGCTAATGTTGAGAATGTAAAGTTTATAGATGGTGTGGCAAACTTTCGTGTTGTAGATAGCTTTGGAAACAAGGCTGATTGCTGCATTAAAATTAAAAATGGGAAACTGACTATCACATATACTAATGAACAACTAAAGGAATATGCAAATTGGGGTGTTGTACTAACACCTGAAGGTCATTATATAAAAACTGATGAACTTTCTGATATATCTGAAGATTGGCTCAAATCAATAAGACAAGAGATTGAGTGGACAAAAAGTGAAGGAGGATATTAAAATGGGATACTACATAAAAAAAGCTCAAGAAACAATATTAGATTGCATTAAAAGAATGCCTTTTGGTGATGTTTTGCTAACTTTAGCACCGATATTTATGATAACAATGGCAATAAGCTCCGTATTAAGTATTTTTAACATTGGAGGTTCTCAGGCGGTTAATGATTTCTTTAGAGCAATATATTTCGTTTATATTTTTTCTATGATTGCTTTTTTTGCAACTAACAAATTGGCTTTAATGAGTGGTATTTTAGGCTTAAAAGCCGTTGTATTTATCGTGTATATAATTCGCTCAGGCATATACCTGAATGCAGTTGTAAACTTTTTAGGATACGCATTGTGGGCTTACTTCTTCTACTACCTCTACTCTAAACGAAAAGAAGAAGTTTAATTGCGGAGATGGTGATAGTATGCTTGGTGAAAATGTTTGGTGGGAGTAAAGAAGAATTTTCATGTCAATGTAAACTTTGTCTACAAATTGAAAGGTGTAGCTACAACGGCTACACCTTTTGTATTATCTAATTATTAGCATTCTAAAATCAGTTTTCTCGCAAGAACAAATAAGCTATTGTCCATCGATGGAATATTTCTGCACATCGGGTCTTTCATATACTCCACATCGGGATTGAAGTTAGGATTTACAGATTGATAAATTTTTACACGGGCATTAAATTCTGCTTCCGTATAAGTGATTTTGCCGGATTTATAATCTTCGATAACGGGAGCGATAATAACTCTGACTTTTTCAAGATTATTTACATAAAAATCAGGTCGCAAATACATATCCCGATATTGCCATATTGCGTTATTGGCTATATCCACAAGCTCGCCGTAGCTATAACCGTTTGTCTGTCCATTGAGCCAAGCATTGAAGAATATTCGATTTGCTTTTGCTCTTGCATCGGCATATCCCAATCCGTTCTGCACTTCGGTTAAAATATCTCCGATAAAGTTTTCGACCACAAAAATTGCTTCGTTTGTTGCATTACAGGGTGCCGATTCTCTCGGCACCTCTGCAGCATTCACAGAAAAAGAGCTTATTAAAATTGATACGATTGAAATGATGGATATGATTGATTTTTTCATTATATATACCTCCGTTATAATCTAATCTTTCAGTATGATGCTATTATCAGAAAACAAGCTATCGCACATCATCATAACACCAAGTCTGAATCCTATTTTGAAATTCTCAACACCGCTTGTAGCACTTATTTCATCACTTGCATTTACAAGCTCATTAAAAAGTTTCAAGTTTTCTCCATTTAATTCCTTTGACAGTTTACTTTCGATGTCAGAAAAGGTTCTTACAGCTTTTTCATAAGGAAGAGGTTTTCTGTTTCGGTTTTCGTTAGGATTGATGTTTCCATAATATAATTCATCAAGAAAGCTCATTTTCGCACCTCCATCGAATAGACAAAATCTCGCAATACAAATTCTTCTGCCGAGTGGCGAATGTTGTTCATAGCACCCACCCACGCCATTTGGTCTTTTGCTTTGAGTTCTTCGGTGATTCCTTGTTTGACCGCAATATCTTTTATGAGCTTATCAATCATTTCCTTTGCAGTTGTGTCAATTTCTTCAAGATATGCAAGCCAAGTTCCGTTGAGCATTTTCATTGAGTAAATTGTTGGGCGATTTTCTTTGATGAATATTGAGTGCATCCTCCCATACCTGCCGATGTTATACACTTTATCATCAGGTACAGTTAGGTTTGGTATGTAATAATCGCCGCTTTTGACATACTCAATTCCGTTTTCAATAAATTTTTCTTTCATAGCGTAAACGCCTCCTTTAAATTTGGTATCTTCATTTTATCAGAAGGCATTTACTTTGACGAATGTGCGGATAAAAAAGCATAAGAAAAAGAGATAAAACCTTTTACAGTCTTATCTCTTACTTCTTGACCTCGCAATGCTCGTTATACTATTTTCGGTAACTGTCCTTAACAGTACACAGCATTCGAGTGACCTTTTTCGACAGACTGTAACCACTGACTTTTTGTCAGTGGTTATTTTGGTTATATCAAGCTTTTTGCAGGGGTTGCATCAACCGAGCTTCCTCTTGTAAGAGGGCCTTTTTCAAGCTGATTCCGTCTTGCTTCCTCTTCAAAAGCGAGTAATTCTTTTGAAGGGAGCTGAGGAGAGAGGCGTCCAAAGAAGCGTGACTTGAACCTTTCGACCATTTCCGTTCCTTTATTTATGAGTTCTGCGTCTGCGTCTTCCATAACGTATGCTCTCATAGCAACACCTGTACCCGCAGCAATTCGGTGAAGCTTAGGAAAGTAACTACTAAGGAGAAAATTGGCATATGTCACAAGGCGTGTTGTTCCGTAAGCACGGTATTGTATGTCGTACTCATAACCGACAGACTCAACAGCAACAGAAAGTCCGTTCTTCACCGCGTGGATAATTGCATCGTTGGTATTTTCTGTAGCAAAAGCAATAGTAAAGTTTCCGGGGAAGGTTTCTGTTTTTTCAAGGGAGTGGGTGTCACTTGAGCCTACCACGTTTATCTTTACGCCCTCCGCTCTCAAATCTGACCAAAAGGCAACAGAGCGGTTAATATCCGGCTGAGTCATAGCGCCAACAAGCTCGTAAGCATCAAACATTCCGCTTTTCAAGAGAATTCTTGCAAGCTCGTCGCATACGTTATATGTCTGTGATGTCCCAGGACGCCAGAATGGATGAGGGAATATAGCAAGCCCACCTACCGAGTGAATTTTGTCGGTCGCCCACATAGCTTTAGCGTAGCGGCTCTTATACTTTTCGGGAATATCGGAGGGCACCTTTTCCATATATTCCTCAACCTCTTTGTCATAGCTTTCTCTTTTGTGTATATATTCTGCAGCGACACTCTCCTTGCCGCCAACGTGTACTATATGCACGGCACTTCCCGGTGAATGTACCTCTTCGCCACTGACTCTTGTTAAGCCTGTATTTACACCGTTGTAAGCCTTATCGATTTCTTTTCCTGTAAAAAATCGGTTATGGTCGGTGAGGGCGGCAAAATCGTAGCCTTGCTCCCTGTAATGACCTATCTGCGAGGCAGGGTCACGTGTTCCGTCAGAACGACAACTGTGGGAATGGAGGTCACCTTTCAAGGGTATGAGAGAGTAAAGGTCTTCATAAAGAGAAAAGACCTTTAAGGTTTGTATTATTTTCTCCTCGGATATAAGCTGAATAAGATGCTCGCCTTCTCCTTCGAACAAAAACTCGAAGGAAAGAACGCCATCTTTGGAAGTAGCCTCAAGCTTTTTATGATTCTGAGGGGCATAGTAATCCTCGTCGCAATTAACCGAAATAACGTTAAGCAAAAAGCTCTTACCGTCAGGCATAATATGTGCCGGTTCGGCGGCGAATATAGTCATATTGACTTTTTTATCGGCAGGAATAACCGAAGGAAAAATAATATAGTTAAATGGTGTTGGAAGCATATTTTTCTCCTTGTAAGTAATAAAATGCATTATGTAAAAACACAATGCATTTTTGCTTTTATTTCGTACCTGTTGAGCCAAAGCCACCTATACCACGTTTGGTATTTGTGAGCTCATCGACCTCTTGATATTCAGCCTTTAAAAATGGAACTATTGCCATCTGTGCAATTCGTTCGCCCTTTGAAACGATTCTCTCTTCATTGGACTGATTGAACAGTGCTACCATAAGCTCTCCGCGGTAGTCGGCATCAATTACACCAACCTTATTTGCAGGGGCAAGTCCTTTCTTTGTGGCAAGACCGCTTCTTGCAAATATAAGACCGACGTAGCCTTCGGGAATCTCAACGGCAATTCCCGTATGAACCAGTACTGTTTCACGAGGGGAAATCTTTATATCCTCTTCCGTGAGCGCATAGAGGTCGGCGCCTGCGGAAAACTCTGTGCCGTAGGTAGGGCATATTGCATCAGGGGAAAGCTTCTTGAAATTTATATTCATTATCAGGTGGTCTCTCTTTCAACGAATTTACATTTTATCTTGGTACATCTAGGAGCATCCTCCCCTGCAATAACCTTGGAAAACAGTTCGGATGCAATGGAAACAAGCTCGGTAGGAAGGTTGTCAATAGATGTAATTTCAGGGATACAGCAATATGAAAGTCTTGAATTATCGTATCCTATTACAACCATTTCTTCAGGAATTTTATATCCCACCTCAAGCGATGCCTTAACAGCACCTACCGCAAGCTCGTCCTCGGCGCAGATGATTGCGGTAACGTCTGTATTATTTTTAAGTATCTCCATAGTTTCGGCTTTAGCGTCAAGGTAATATCTCGCGGAAAGTCTCATAATTTGGTTATCGATATCGAGTCCTACAAGGTCTATTCCCTCGCAGAAGCCGCTGAGCTTCTTGATACCACTGGGGGTACGGGTGTCGTAGAGATAAAGGAAACGGCGGTGTCCTCTGTCATAAAGCATCTTTATAGTATCAATAATAGCGCCCTTGTCATCGGAAAGCACCGAGTACATTCCCTCGTGTTCAAACTGTGTGTTTATACCGATAACCGGCATCTGCTCAGAAGCACGGCGAAGCACCTCGAGTGCAGGCGACTGCTGGAACTTCGAGCCTACTACAAAAAGAGCGTCGATTCGACGGCTTATCATCATAGATACGTACTTACTTATCTGGTCAATGCCGTCTCCGATATTATAAAGTATCATATCGTAGCCTTTTTTCTTCATTTCCATTTCGAGAACGGCAACGACTCTTGAGCCGTATATGTCCTCTATATCAGGAAGAAAAACTCCTACGATTTTTACAGACTGTGAGTTTAGATTTTTAGCATATACGTTGGGGATATATCCCTCTTCTTCTATTATTTCAAGTATTCTCTTTTTTGTTTTTTCCTTAACAGGTCCGCCGTTGAGGGTTCTTGAAACCGTCGCAATGGAAACACCTGCTTTTTCGGCAATATCATATATATTCAAGTTGAATACTACCACCTTTTAGTTTTTTTATAATTTTAACACATAAAGATAAATAAGTCAAAGAATTTTATTGAAAATTTCATACTTTTTTGTTATTATAACAATGAAGGCGGTGAAAAAAATGAAATACGTTATTGCATCAGATATACACGGCTCGGCGTTTTGGTGTGAAAAGCTGGTAAATGCTTTTAAAAAAGAAAAAGCCGATAAGCTTATTTTGCTTGGAGATATACTTTATCACGGTCCGAGAAATGACCTTCCTAAAGAATATGACCCTAAAAAAGTAATCGATATGCTCAATTCCCTTCAGGGCAGGATTGTATCTGTCAGAGGTAACTGCGATGCAGAGGTTGAGTCGATGGTTTTAAGCTTTCCTGTCAGCGGAGATTTTGCAATGCTTGAGGTTGCCGGAAAAACCGTATTTTTGACTCACGGGCATATATATAACAGTGAGAAGCGCCCTCCTCTTGCGAAGGGTGATATTCTCATACAAGGGCATACCCACGTGCCTGTGTGTGAGGACATGGGAGACTACACGCTTTTGAATCCCGGATCCGTTTCAATTCCTAAAGAAAATTCGCATAACGGATATATTCTCATTTCTGACGGGGAGTTTATATTCAAAGACCTTGACGGTAATGTAAAACATTCTTACAAAGCAGAATAAGCGCAATATTTTTCTAATTTGTAGCAAAATTTGTGTTGAATAAGTCAATTTTTTGATTTATACTAAATTCAGTAAAAGTTAAAAGGAGGATTTATATTATGGCAGACAAGACAATGGAAAATCTTACAGACCTTAGTGTAAGAGAAACAAAAACTATAAGTGCTGACAAAAAGCTTCGTGTGGGAATTATCGGATGCGGTTGGATAGCAGATTCACATATGTACTCCTATCTTCCTCAACCCGACGTTGAAATTGTTGCGGGCTGTGACCTTATTCCCGGCAAGGCAAAGGCTTTTATGGAAAAGCACGGCGTAACAAATGCAAAGACAGATTATGCGTCTCACAAGGAGATGCTTGATGACGAATCTCTTCAGCTTGATGCAGTTTCGGTATGTACCTACAACCGTCAGCATGCAGAGCCTACAATCTACGCTCTCAAGAAGGGTGTAAACGTTCTTCTTGAAAAGCCCTTCACAGTTACTCTCGAAGAAGCTGTCGAGGTTATGAAGGCAGAAAAAGAAAGCGGAAAGATTCTTTCTATCGGTTTCCAGCCCAGAATGGATGCAAATATGCAGGAAATCAAAAAGATATGTGAATCAGGCGCTCTCGGTGATATCTACTACATTCAGACAGGTGGCGGACGCCGTCGCGGTATTCCCACCCCGTTCGGTACCTCTTTCATCGAAAAGGATACTGCAGGTATCGCTGCTCTCGGTGATATCGGATGCTACTCACTTGATATGGTACTTCGCGCAATCGGCTATCCCAAGCCTCTCACCGTATCCGGTTACATTTCAAACTTCTTCGGCACAGACCCTAACTACTGTGGTTATCCCAAGGGTAAGGGTGAAGAGTATGCAAAGAAATTCGGTGTTGATGACTTTGCGGCGGCATTCGTAAGACTTGAAGGAGGTATCATCCTCGACTTCAGAATTTCATGGGCGATGAATATAGACACTCCAGGTGATACGCTTATTATAGGTACAAAGGGCGGTCTCCGTATTCCTTCAACAGACTGCTGGAACGGCACTGTCGGCGGTCCTATGAAGCTTTATCACGAGGTAGGAGGTCTTCAGGTTTGCACAGAAATTCCCGTTATTCCTCAGACAAAGGGTGTGTTCGAGCTCAAGATACGTACCTTCCTTGATGCTGTCAAGAACGGCGGTAAAGCTCCTGTTCCCTCTTCTGAAATTCTCTACAATCAGGCGATTATCGACGGTATCGCTAAATCTGCCAAGGCAGGTAAGGAAATCGAAATCGTTATCCCCGAGATATAACAATAAAAGAAAATCGGCTCTTTCGAGCCGATTTTTTATTTCATAGGAAATTGCATCTGGGTTTCATGTAACAAATAAAGTCTACCTATAAAATCGTGAGCGTAGGCGAACATATAAATCAGTTGCCGAAGGCGACTTTTTTATTTCTTTATAAGCTTTTTGATAAGTACGATTGCGTAGTGAAGAACAAGTCCTACAACTATTGCAACAACGAGGTCGAAGATTACGGTAAAGAGGAAGGTTACAATAAGGACAAGTGCATCTGTCTTGGCATCCTTGCGAATGATACCCGCAAATTCCTTCATTTCACTCATATTATAAGCCACCATAAAGAGTATCGCTGCAATGGTAGGCATAGGAATGAGGTTTGTATAAGGCATAAATACTGCAAGAACTGCAAGAAGCACCAAAGAGTGTACCATACCCGATACGGGTGTTCTTCCGCCGTTCTTTATGTTTGCGGCAGTTCTGGCAATCGCTCCCGTTGCGGGAATTCCTCCGAAGAGTGCAGAGCCCACGTTTCCGATGCCCTGCGCTACAAGCTCCATATTGGAATTGTGCTTGGTGTTCACCATTTTATCGGCAACGACGCAAGAGAGAAGTGACTCGACTCCTGCGAGCACCGCTATAGTAAAGGCATCGGGAAGAAGTCCTACAATAGCTGACATTTCAAATTCAGGAAGCTTGAAACGAGGAAGTCCTGTAGGAATGTCGGGGTAAAGTGTTCCTATGGTGTTAACGTTCAGGTCAAGAAGCTTTACGACCACTGCCATTATAATAACTGCGATAAGGGAAGCGGGAATTTTAGGAAGAAGCTTCGGAAGGAAGATAAGTATGAGGAGTGATGCTATTCCCACGACTACCGCCATAAGGTTTACGGTAGAAAAGGAAGCAATAACCTCTTTTACTTTATCCACAGTTTCCACCGGGGAATGAGAGAAGGTAAGGCCGAAAAAGTCCTTAAGCTGACCTATAATAATAGTTACGGCGATACCGGAGGTGAAGCCTGTTGTTATAGTATGAGGTATGTACTTTATAAGTCCGCCGAGGCGACACACACCCATAACAACGAGAATTATACCTGCCATAATGGTTGCAATTGCAAGTCCATCTATCCCCTTCTCAAAGACGATACCTGCGACTATTGTTGCAAAGGCGGCGGTGGGTCCTGCTATCTGCACAGGGCTTCCTCCGAGAAGAGCAATGAGGAAGCCTGCGGCAACGGCGGTATAAAGTCCTACCTCAGGACCTACGCCGGATGCAATAGCAAGGGCGATTGAAAGAGGCAGAGCAATAATCGCAACTATAATACCTGCGATTACGTCCTTCAAGAACTGTGATTTTGAATAATTTTTCATACAAAGAATAAAGTTTGGAATCAGTTTCATTTTTTCTCCTTAAAAAGATAAGATAATACAATTAAAAGTTAAAAAAAGTACTTTATTTTTGCCAAACTATATGATATACTCATAAGAGAAAAAAGTCAATAATATTTTGGAGGTTTTTTATGTTAAAATACGCAATTATCGGTTTAGGCGGTCTTGGTAAAAGTCATTTCAAAGCATACGATATCATCAAAAAGGAGCTTGGCGACGAAATCAAACTTGTAGCTCTATGTGATATAAGAAAAGAGGCGTTTACCGCAACGGTAGCAACCAACCTCGGTGACGATACCGCATCAAAGGATTATTCTGACTATAACTTATATTATAACGTTGACGATCTTCTTGAAAAGGAAGAGCTTGACTTCGCAGTAATCGTTGTTCCTACATATCTTCACGAAGAGCTTGCCGTTAAGGTGATGTCGAAGGGTATCAACGTATTCTCCGAAAAGCCTATGGCTATAAATGCAGAAGCTGCAAAAAATATGCTTGATGCCTCTGAAAAGTATGGCGTTAAGCTTATGATAGGCCAGTGCGTTCGTTATATGAACGGATACATAAAGCTTCGTGAGATCATCGAAAGCGGTAAATACGGCAAGGTTATCCGAGCTCATTTCTCACGTATGTCGGGTACTCCCATCTGGGGCTGGGAAAACTGGTACCTTGACGCAGAAAAGAGCGGTGGCGCAGCTCTTGACCTTCACGTTCACGACGTTGATATGATAAACTACCTCTTCGGTATGCCCAAATCCGTTACTTCTTTTGCTACAAACTACAAAACCAAGTATGACTCCATCGTTACTCGCTACGAATATGACGACGTGCTTGTTACAGCGACAGGTGAATGGGGTTGTCCTTCTATGTCATACCTCTTCAACTCGGGATTCTTTGTAAAGCTTGAAACTGCAACGCTTGAGGTTAAGGCAGGCAAGTTCTGGCTCTATACAGACGATGCAGATGAAAAAATCGAAGTGGAGGTTAAATTCAATAACAGCTACGCCACAGAGGTAATGGACTTTATCGACTGTATCAAGAATGACAAGGTTTCGGAAATCAATCCTGCAACAGACAGCTACAATTCACTGAAAATTGCAATCGCTGAAACAGTTTCGGCAGACACAGGCAAAACGGTTGAGCTTTAAAAAAGCAATCGGCAAGGAGAAATCCTTGCCGATTTATTTTTGCATATCTTTTAGATAAGCTTATTTATCTTTTCTTCTACCTTCTTTGCTTCACTGTCTGAGATGAAGCCTACTTCCATATAGAATTCAAGTGAAGAAAATCCGTCGAGATACTTGATATATCCCTTCTTTTTTGAGTCCTCATAGCCGAGGTGTTCAGACGTTGCAGGAAGAATCATACCCATTGCATCCTCGGTGGGAGTTCTCGAAATCCAACGAACGGGATGAGGAAGTGCATCAACGGGGTGATCAACATAGCATGCGCCCTCTCCTTCAATGTACTGCATTGTATAGCCTCTGCCGTTCTCATCGGGAACATAGGTCATTCTGAAGCAGATTTCGGGGAGATAGCACTCGTCGGCATTTCCCACGTTATCCATAACCGAGAAGTCGGCGTCAAGCTTTTCCATATAACCTGAAAGCTTCTTCTGCGCTTCAACAGGGAGTGTGTCGGGAACAATCTTATGAGTCATAATATGGTCCTTGTCACGGGGAACACTGTAGATGAGCTTTGCTCCATTGAAGGGGCGGAAGTTGATGTGGCAGAGATACATATATTCCATAGGCTCTGCTCTCTTATTGTCGAGACGAACGTTGATTCTCACCTTATCTGCATTCTCATAGAGACGGCACTCGGGAGAAAAATCGTACTTCTTAACGAAAGCAACATCGTAGGAATAGGTTCCACCAACCGCCATATAAGTGCCCTTTTCGTCGCTGCCTGCTTCAAGATATGCACTCTGGTATTCAACGTTGGGAATCTCGCCGTGCTGAGGGTGCTCTGCATCGGGAGCGCCGAATGAGTTGATACCGCAGTGGTAAAGGAATCCACCGTAGGTCATAAGATATTTAACTCCGGGAACAGGCTCCTTAACGGTAGTTTCCATCTTAAGGCTCTTACCGCCAAAGTTAAAGTCCCAAAGCTGCTGACCCATAAAGGGAAGAATTACGAAGTAGCCCTTTTCGTTCTCAATTTTAAGTGCTTCAACGCCTGTTGAGAAGCGGAAAGCAGTTGCCTTCATATTGCCTTCCTCGGCAATTACAGTTTCTTTATCTGTAAAAAAGTATTTTTTAAGATATAATTTCATAATATTTCTCCTTTTGCAAAAAGACGGCATTTAGCCGTCTTTTTGTCATTAGAATTAAAAATTAGAAGTCGAGTTCGATAAGACCCTTTTCAAGAATGTTGGTCATTGACTTGCAGCCATCCTTAGTGATAACTACACCCTTCTCCCATCTTGTACCGAATGTAGGAGCGGAAATGAAGGTATCAACCTGGAATGTCATATTTTCTTCAAGAATCCAGTCAGATGAGGTTTCCATCCAAGGAGCTTCAACCTCGATCATACCTGTACCGTGGCAAGGACCGTAAACGTAGTTCTTTTCAAATCCTCTGTCCTTGAACATCTGAAGGAATTCAAGGGGAACCTTGTTTGAAGGAATGCCTGCCTTGAGGTTCTTAACTGTCCAGTTGTGCATCTCATAGCAGAAGTCTATGTATTTTCTTCTCTCAGCGTCAAGCTTGCCCATGATAACGGGAAGACCTGTTGCGGGAGAATAACCATCAATCTTAGCGGAAAGGTTAAGCTGAACAACGTCACCCTTTTCGATTACTCTGTAGCTGGGACGAGAGATTGCGTGGCTTGTAGACTTTTCGCTGAATACGTACATGGGAAGTCCTTCGTATTCTGCTCCGTTTTCATAGATAACTCTCTGAGCTACACCAACCATTGCAAGCTCGGTTACACCGGGACGAAGGTTCTTGATAACTTCTTCTGTTGCAAGGTCAACGATTCTGAAGCCTTCCTGAATACAAGCAAGCTCGTTTTCGCTCTTTATCTTTCTGAGCTCAACCATAATATCGTTGCATACTGAAATTTCAGCCTTGGGGAAGTTGTCACGAAGACCGTCGAGAATGGGAAGTGTGCACTCAACGTAGCTTCCGAGACCGATCTTGATGTTCTCGCCTGTTACACCGATAGCCTTGAATGCTTCGGGGAATGTGTTGGGAACAAGCTCGGGATATGAGGGGTCAGCAGACTCACGGAATTCCTTAAGAACGAAAATCTTTTCAATCTTAGATGAGTTAGCTGCAACGTCTCTTGCAAAGATGGGGGACTCAGGTCCTACGAGAAGACATGCATCACCTGTTGCGGAAATAGCAACGCCTGCTCTTTCGAAAAGAGGCCAAAAGCCAGAGAAGTATCTTGCGTTAGCGTAGTCTGATTCGGTACTTACAACGAGCATTACGTCAAGTCCGCGATCTCTAACCATTTTCGCAGCCTTCTGAATTCTCTCCTTGTACTCGTAATCGGGAATACAAATTCTTGCCATAATTTTATCTCCTTTTATCTCTTTTTAATGCACCTGAAGTGCATTTTATTTTTTTACATTTTTATTATACAAAATATATCTATGTTTGTATTTAGAATATTTTAAGTATTTTTTGCACAATATTAAATATTTTTAATATTGCATAAATTAAAGTTTTATGTTATGATAATAGAAACACGGAGGATTATTATGGAATACAAGCTTAAAAGATTTGAAAAGGTTATTGACATAACGAGAATTGCAAATATACACTACTTTGAATTCACAAGGGAATTCCATACCCTTGAAGACCGTCACGAATTCAGAGAGCTCATCTACGTTGACAGTGGTTATATAGAGGTCAACGCCGAGGACTACGTGGGTGTAGTCAAGGAGGGAGAGGTCATAGTACACAGAGAAAACGAGACCCACTCCATTTCCTGTCCTCTTGACGATGCACCCAACGTTATAATTATAGGCTTCGAGTGCAAGAGCTCATCACTTGACGAGTTTGCCTCCTCCCCTCACCCTCTCACTGACGAGCTTCAAAGGCTTCTTACAGATATAATAAAAGAAGGGCGAAACGTATTTCTCCCTCCCTATGACGTACCGAATCTTCGCGATATGAAGAAAAGAAGAGACTTTCCTTACGGTGCCGACCAGATGATAAAAATTAAGCTTGAGGCTTTCTTCATCGAGCTTATCCGTAATAAAAACAGCGTTACAAACATCGAAATTTCCTCTGTCAGCGACGTAAAAATGCAAGAGGTAAAGCATTATATCGACGAAAATTTCAGAGAGAAAATAGGTCTTGACGAGCTTTGCTTTCTCTATGGTACCAACAAGACCTCCCTTTGCGCAGGCTTCAAGGAGGCTTACGGGTATACGGTAATAAATTACATAAACAAGCTTAAAATAAAAGAAGCGAAAAAGCTTCTGCGCGAGGGAAAATATAATCTTACACAGATTTCAACCGAGGTTGGCTTTTCATCTATTCACTATTTTTCAAGAATATTCAAGCAGTACGAAAACCAGTCACCGTCAGCGTACATTAAGTCGATAAAATCAAAGCTTATGATATAAAGATAGACGTGCATCGGCACGTCTATCTTTATATCATCTTATCTTTTTGAAGTTTCCGCAGGTTTCGTTGACAGTTTCACAGAAGGAGAAGGTATCTCCGTATTTATTCAGTATATTTTTGAAATCTGCTATCTGGTGGTTATTTACAACACAAAGAAGAACTGTTTTTTCTTCTTTACTGTAAGAACCAAGGGCTGTAATCTGAGTTGAGCCGTGACGGAGGTATTTTATAATATCCTCGGTTATCTCGTCGGGATGGGAAGTAATTACGGTAAATTTAGAAGCGGATTTTGAGCCTCTTATTATATGGCTTCCAACGTAGCTCGACAAAAAGCAATAGAGTATGCAAAGGCATACGGGCTTGTAGTCGTAAATAAGCGAGCCTGTACTGTCGGGCTTTGCATAAACGAAGAAGGACGCTATAGCTACAACAGTGTTGATAGAGAAGGTCACCCAGAAAAAATCAAGGTGTGGGTTCTTCTTACTTATGTATTTTGAAACGATATCTGTACCGCCTGTTGATGCATTTGACCTGAAGCAAATACCGTAAACGAAGCCACTTATAACACCGCTGAGTATTACTGGGAAAACGGTATCGTGACCGCCTGCATCATACTGAAAGGCGGTAAGTCCCAGCTTTTGCAGATAAAGAAAGAAGAAAGAGTACACAAGGCAAAAAACCAGTGAGCGCTTTGCAAAAATCTTATCTACAAAAAAGTACGCAAGTATACACAAAGGCACGTTGATAATAAGCGACATATATCCTATACTAAAGCCTGTTTTATACTGTATCATTGTAGCGATACCGTTAAGGCCCGCAGGAGCAAAGTCATTTATAACAATAAAAAGCTGATAATTGAAGCCGAGAAGCATTGCCACCAAAACTATTTTGAGGTATGCTACAACGGACTGTGTTTTTGTTATTACCATATTTCCCTCTATTTACAGTAAATATTCTTTTTGAATTACGTTTTCTGTAATATCTTCGTTCTTTACGTATTTATACACCTGCTTTACGTCCTTTACAAGATTTTCTTTTTCCTTTTTATCAAGGGTCTCATAAAGCATATCAACAGGCCACGAAACAAGCTGCTTTCCACGTTTTTCTACTGCCTTGAGAATAGAAAAGGTCACCTTTTCAACCTTTTTCGAGTCAAGATAAAGGTGCATTGCAAGTCCGTACTCAGGAAGGTTTTTATTTACTATTATAGTCGAATTTGGAGACATACTGAAATTTCCCAGTGAAAAGGCACAAGGCACACCGTCAATAAATTCCGCTTTCTGTACCATATGAGAATGAGAGGCAAGAACGGCATCTGCTCCCGCCTTAACAGCCTCTGAAACAACATATTCCGAGAATTTTCCAGGGATGGGATTAAACTGACCGCCCACGTGAGGACAACATATTACAAAATCTGCCTTTTCCTTTGCCGCACGTATATCACTTGTAAAGCTATCAATATAGGGCTTTACCATTTCGGGAATCAGCTTGTCATCGGCTCGTTCTATTGTGTTGGGAAGACCTACAAGCTTCTTTATAACCGCGCGGTTCTCTTCTTTCATATTTTTGAAGAGTCTATCAACCCAAGTTTTCATTTTTGCTACAACCTCGGGGAGATACGTACCATGCTCATGGGGGCGAAGATAATTGATATACTTAAGATACTCTGCCTCTTCGCCGTAAAGAGTTTTATTAGTACAGTAGGTGTAAGCGATAAGTGCGAACTTTACTCCGTCAACCTCGAAATAATACGCTTCTTCTCTCTCCATCTCGGGAAGGAAGGAGCCTGTATGAGGAAGTCCTGCTTTGTCAAGAGCTCGGATAGTTCTGAGCATACCCTCAAGGCCTCTGTCAAGTGTATGATTATTTGCGGTAGAAACCAGATCTACGCCTGCTTTTTTCGCAGCAAGTGCAAACTCGTCGGGTGCGTTGAAAACAAAAAAGCAATCTGTATATTTTGCATCCTTTCCTGCCATAGGAAATTCAAGGTTTGTTATTACGTAGTCAGACTCTTCAAACATAGGCCTGACCTTTTCAAAAACTCCGTCAAAGTTGTACGTTCCGTCTTTTCTCATTGACGCCTTCAAAACAGGCGGCTCACACATTACGTCTCCAAAAACAGTAATTTTCATAATTTAATCCTCTTTTTTCAGTATTTTATAAAGATGAGTTATATTAAGGTCTTCGGGCATATCGAGTCCGTGAGAGCCACAGTTTCCGTCTATATCGTGGCATCCGTGGTCCATCGCAAAGCCTATAAGAGTGTTATGGTTTTTCCAGTTATTCTTTATAAGCTCCAAGAACATTCCGAACTGTCTTGAATTTGTACGAAGCTCGGAAAGCGCCTCAAGGCTCTCTGTTCCTGTTTTATGCATAGTGGAATCGTAGTTGCCGTTATAAACAACGTAAAAGTCGTGCTCATCCTTTAAAATAAGCTCTGCCGCTTTTGCATTTATCTCCTCATAGGAGTTATAAATATAATACTCCATATCTCTTTCGAGGAATATTTTTGAAAGGCTGCAATTGTCATAAGCGATTATTACAGGCTTCTTGCCTGCACGGAGAAGTGCATCGAAGATAGTGTCGATGGTGATAACGGGCTTTTCGTATTTCTGTATTCCGTGTACCGAGGGCTTAGCGCCTGTATACATAGTACCAAAGCAAACGGGAGTGACAGATGGCATAACCGAGCAAAGAGGAATTTCAATATCGGTATTTGCAACCGCTTCCTTCATAAGCTGAGGGTACTTTCTGTAGACCCAATCAGCTACTGCATCGGGATTGAACATAAAAATTCTATCTGCTTTCTCTCCGCCGAGCGCCCTGTCAATATATTCGGCAAGTGCCGCATTTTTTTCAGCGCTCTTGTCGGGAGCATCTATTCCCATAGCGTAACATAGCGTGGCACATACGGTGTCAAGTGAAATCTTATTTGTATCCATAACTATACTCCTTTATTTGTAGAGTGTTTCATCAAGTGGGGTATGACTGTCAAGAAGCTCTCCAAAATTATTCCTGTTATATATTGTTTCAAGAACTTCCTTCATTTTTGAAGCACTGCAAAGCTGAACGTTGGCATTTCCGACCTTGCCGTCCTTTATTGCTCCATGGTAGCGAAAGGCAGGTTCAAACTTCGGGAAATACACCGAAACATCAGAAATAAGGCTATCATCAAACCAAAAAAGCTCTCTTTCTTCCTTTCTACCGTTGGTGTGGATAATAAATCGCTTCACTTTTTCGGTCGTAAGGCGACCGGGTACGTTCATCATTTCTTCAACACAGTGTAAAAACGTATTTTTATCCTGCCCTACGCCAAGAAGAATGACGTAACCGTCCTCTTTGCAAAGCTTTCCGAGGCATCCTTCCGGATTTGCGGGGGTGTCTGCCGTTTCCTCGTTTTTTATAAAAGCAACTGCCCTCTCCTTCTCGCCGAATACCGCCATAGAATGAGTTGGGTGGAGTGTACGAAAGGCATTTTTGTGAGCCGCTGCAAGACGAGGGAGCGTACCGACACAGCTCTCTGCTTTTCGCATGTCATAGACGTCACTATCCCAGGTATGGGTAGGTATGGCAAGAAGTCCTCCGTCCTTTGTAAAAACCTCAATGAGAGCGTTGAGAATAGTATCTCCTCCCCCTTCGATTTCACCTACCGCACGAAGAGACGTATGTACCGTTACTATTCTTCCTTTTGGCACTCCAAGGGATTCCAAATCCTTTATAAGCTGTTCTTTTGTAATCATATCAAAAGCTCATAAGAGCATCGGCTACTCGGCGTGCGAGTATATGCTTTGTCTTGGGGTGGATATCGTCATTTTCGCAAACGTCCTTTGAAATTACAGTCACGACGTTGTGGGTAAATTTTTGAACGTCAAGCTGTGCTTCTTGAAGAAGCTTCCACGCATCAAGGTCGCGCCAAGGACCGTCTTTAATCAAATCTGCAATCTGTACGATTACAAACGGTAGGTCGTTATTGCAGAAGTCATCGCGCCATTTTTCGATAAGAATGCTCAACTCCTTGGCATATACTAACGCTTCATCTTGACTTGCGTCGCTTTCACCTTGATACCAGACAACGGCTGACAAGGAAAAGGGTATTATCTCGGAAAGAGAATTTTCGTAAAGATAGCCATGCTCGTTCCAGTAATATTTATCGTTAGCGTGTTCGAAATGATCTATAAATTTACCGTCTTTTGAAACAACAATACCGTTATTTTCAAAGGTCTTGGCAGGTACCCAGCTCTCTATCACCGATGCCCCCTGTGCGGAAACTATAACGCCCACCGCCACGTTTTTGTCCTTCTGAACGTATCGACTTGCGGCATATCCCACAGCAGACCATGAAGCAACGTTATCCTTTGTAGCAAGTGTCCAGCCGTCCTCGGGGGTAAGACCGCTTGTTCCAAATCTCGAGGGGCTGAATATACGAAGCATTGAGTTATCCTCGTACATTTCCTTGGGAGTATTTGACTCACCTGTATGAAATGCCATATTGGACTGTCCGGAAAAGAGATACACTTCGCCTATGTAAATGTCCTCAAGCACGGTCATTTCTCCGTCAAGGTCAATTTCCATAGTGTATGGTCCGCCGTATTCCATAGGAGAAAATGCAACGCACCAGCCATCTTTTTCAGATATAAGCTCCATTTTTGAGCCGTTAAAGGTTATTACAACCTTTCCCTTTCCCACGCCGTAAACACAAACGGGCTTACCCGCGGGAAAAACCATATGTGATGAAAATATTTTATTAAGCTCCATTTTATTTTTCCTCCCGGATTTCGGGCATTACGTCGTCGGGAATTCCGCAAACGTAGCCGTCACCTATCTTTGCCTTATGCTCTTTTTTTGCCTCAGCTATATATTCGGGATTATCAAAAAGTCTCATAATAGCGCCTGCAACCGCCTTACCGGCAAAGAGCATCGCTTTCTTAGCGTAAGAGAATTTCCCTTGTGTATCGGATTGCCAGCTATGACCGGGTGTACCTATAGCCCAGGTAGCGATATGCATCTGAACGGTGGGACAATTCCAGCTGACGTCAGCGGTATCGGTTGAACCACCGTGGGCCACAGGAGGTGCCGGGTCAAGAACTCTGTCGGCGAAGACAGGTTTGTCCATTTCATCCTTTGTAAGCTTCATGGTCTTTTGAAGCTCCTTACCGAATGTTATCTCCTCTTCCGTCGCAATGGGAACGGGAACATCGTGAAGCGCTTCGTTTGCCACCTTCTGTAAGGTGGGGATAGTAATAAGGTCGGAGTAGGCAGAAACCACCTTGGACGAAACCGTGGTTTCGGTCATAAGAGCCGCGCCCTCTGCGATAAGGTCAACTCGTCTCTTGAGATCTCTTACCGATTCGGCATCCGTTGCTCTTATGAGATACTCAACAACCGCATGGGACTGCACCATATTGGGCGCCGTTCCTCCTGCATCAAGAATAGCATAATGTATTCTGGAGGTAAGCTCCATATGCTCACGAAGGAAGTTTGCACCAATATTCATAAGCTCAACTGCATCAAGGGCACTTCTTCCCTTATGAGGCGCCGCACCTGCATGGGCGGCAATACCCTCAAAGGTATAGTCGATTTTCACATTAGCAAGAGCAGGGCGTGTTCTTACCATATTCATTTTTTCGGGGTGCCAGCTGACAATAGAGTCGATATCGTTGAAGACTCCTGCCCTTGCCATAAACACCTTGCCTCCGCCGCCTTCTTCGGCAGGGCACCCGAAAAGGGTAATTTTACCCTCTCCTCTGTCTTCGAGGAATTTTTTAACCGCAAGCGCCGCCGCAAGGGAGCCGCCTGCAAAAAGATTATGTCCGCAAGCGTGGTTATTCTCTTTGCCCTCTATTGGCTTCCTCTCGGTAACGCAAGCCTCCTGGCTCATATTTGCAAGCCCGTCATATTCTGCAAGAATACCAAGGCTGGGGTTGCCCTTACCAAACGTTGCCTTAAAGGCAGTAGGGATTCCACAGAGGTTTTTCTCGACCTCAAAGCCGTTTTCTTCGAGAATTTTTATAAAGGCTCTTGATGCCTTGTATTCTTCAAAAGAAAGCTCGGGATTATCCCAAAGGTAATCAGAAAACTCACACACGAGGTCACGGTTTTCATCAACGATTTTCAAATATTCCTGATATAACATTTTTTTCTCCTTATTCAGCAGATTTCATTTTTTTCTTATATACAACGAAGAACGCTATAAACTGACAAATTATAGTAAACGTCCACGAAACGATATAGGATGTAAAGAGGGATTCAAGGGTGTTGAATGCAGGAAATACCGTATAAAGCCAGGTAATACGAACGCCAACGACACCCATAACGGAGATAACCATAGTAACAAAGGAAGCACCGAGTCCTCGTATTGCGCCTGTTGTGACCTCCATAAGTCCGCAAAGAAAATAAGGTAGACAAACGTAGGTCATACGGGTAACACCTGCGGCGATTGCCGCATCCGAGTCGGTAATGTATATAGACAAAAGCTTTGGGGCAAATGAATATGTCAAAAGTCCTATGGTAACACCCACAATGAGTGCTCCTGTAAAGCAAGCGAGGAAGGATTTTTTAACTCTGTCATACTGCTTTGCGCCATAATTCTGTCCTACAAAGTTTACAGTGGTTTGCATAAAAGCGTTGAGGGTCACGTATACAAAATTCTCGATATTTGATGCCGCAGCATTTCCCGACATTACGATGTCGCCAAATGAATTGACCGACGACTGTACGATAACGTTGGAAATAGCGAAAAGACAGCTTTGTACACCTGCAGGAAGTCCTATTCTTATCACCTTCAGAAACTGCTCCTTGTGTATCCTCATTTCCTTTAAGAAAAGTCGGCAAGCATCTGTTCTGTGCATAAGAGAAAGTACCACGAGTACTGCCGATACCGCCTGTGAGATGGTTGTGGCAAGGGCAACGCCCGCAACGTTCATATCAAAAGCAGTTACAAATATAACGTTGAGCACTACGTTTATAACTCCCGCTATGGTAAGGAAGACTAGAGGTCTTTTCGTATCTCCCACCGCCCTTAAAATAGATGCGGAAAAGTTATATACCATATTGAAAACGATTCCTCCAAAGTAAATCTTCATATAGGTTGCGGAGAGAGGAAGAATGTTTTCGGGGGTGTCCATAAGTCTTAAAAACGTTTTGGAAAGGCTTATTCCCGCGACGGTCAGAATCACGCCTGCAACTATAGCCGTAGTTATAGCGGTATGTACCGTACGGTGAAGGGATAGGTCATCGTTAGCACCGTAGGCATGAGCAACCGTAACTCCTGCACCGATTGAAAGACCGATAAAAAGATTTATAAAAAGGCTTGTCAGAGAGCCTGTGGCACCGACAGCCGCAACGCTTGCACTTCCGCAAAAGCGCCCTACGACAACAAGGTCCGCTGCATTGAATAGAAGCTGGAGAATACTTGTTAAAATTATAGGCACTGTATAGAAAAACATTGCCTTAACTATAGGGCCCTCCGTCATTGACGAATTTGCTCGTTTCATTTTGCACCTTCTTCAAAAATTATCAAGAAAAGTATAGCACATCACAATTTTAAAAGCAATACAAAAAGCCCCAAATTTTAAACATTTCGGGGCTTTTTATTACTTTCTTATTTCCAACTCAGAGGTGTCGTACATAACACGAGCGTGGTTTTCTCGAATAAGCACTGATTCTATTACGTCTCCTGTTTTTTTATCTATTTTTTTGCGGTACACTTTGCCTTTTCTGAAAACTATTCCATCCTCCTC
Source organism: Eubacteriales bacterium (assembly GCA_045594565.1). GTDB lineage: Bacteria > Bacillota > Clostridia > Oscillospirales > SIG627 > RGIG6353. Next base: position 3,084 of record JAZNYT010000055.1, on the reverse strand, counting down.
AACAAAGTGCTCGTCCTCCGCTGATATATGATACTTATAGTCAAAGTTTCTCTCGCACCTAAGCTCTCCGCATAGGTGAGTATCGTTTACGTAGACGATTATCTGAAAGAGAGCGTCTGTATCGTTGCGAAATCTGTAATCCAGATAATTGTACATTATAGACGTTCCTGTTCCAAACGGAACCTTTCTGTTGAAGTCGGGAAACAGGTCAAAGCCGTCATGGTGGTGATGCTCGGTGACGGTGAGAGGTGAGTGAAGCACCATCCAATGAATGAGATTGGTAAACTGGCACATTCCGCCGCCTATTCCCGAAGAGGGTACGTTTCTTTCAATGGTAAGTCCTTCTCTGTACCCTTTCTTCTCGGTGGTGTTTCCAACGAGTCGCCAGAACGAGAAGGTTTCACCCGGCTTTATAACTATCTTGTTTACAAGAGGTGCGGAAATAGCAAGGTTTCTTGCTTTGTTTTCCTGTAAGGTCTTGTCAACGTTTCCAAGGGTACGTCGTATAAGAGAGCTGTGCTCGTAAATGAGTACGGGAAAAAGCTCGTCATATTTCATTTTAGCAAAGCTTTTTCTCTTTGGAAAATCTCGGAGCTTTCTTAAGGTAATACCCTTGAGTACAGATATCTTATAAAAGAGCGGGCATATCTCGCAAAAAAGCTTTCGTTTCATCAGTCAAGCGCCTCAAACATATCCGCGAGTCTTCTTGCTGATGCCGCAAGCTCACGCATTCCCTCAAACACATTATCGGGAGTATATTTCGAAAGATATTGGTCACATTCGAGAGTAAAGTATCCGTTGTATCCGATGTCGTGGAGTGCCTTTACAATGGGAGGAAAATCCATATCCATTGAAAAAGGAATCTGGTGAGAATCGTGCCATCTGTCGTTATCGTGGATGTGGAGTGCCTGAAGTCTGTCGCCGAGGGCATAAACCAAATCCTTGGCTGATGCCATATCCCCCATCATTTCAGCGTGACCTAAATCGAGGCAGGCAACGAAGTCCTCGTCGTTTACCGCATCAAGCATAGCGTTGAAGCTTTCCGACGTTGCGCAAATAGCAAAGTCGGCTCTGTTCTTTTCGTTGTTCCAAGCCCACATATTTTCGGTTGCTATCTTTACGCCGTGCTCCTTTGCGAAGGGTAGAAATTCAAGATAAAAATCCTTATTTTCTTCTATCGTTCTATTATTATCGGGGTGAAGAATACAAATCTTACCGCCCGCTTCTGCGGTACACTCTATAGCTCTCTTTATGTAATCGCTTATTCCTTCAATAGTTGGATAAGTGGGGAAAGGAGCATGGGACTGGTTGCACTCAATGCCGTTGTCGAGTCCTATCTGTTTAAGTCTCCTTGCAAATTTAAGGTAGTCAGGGGTGTTGAGCGGCGTTTCGTTTACTATGGCTTTCCCTGTATTCCACGCAAATGTGAACATACTGAACATTGAGAAATCCCAAGCATCAAAGCCTGCCTTGGCATAAAGCTCTACTGCCTTTTCCTCACCTATATGCTTTCGAGCGGAATTTATTTCTGTTGATATTTTCATAAGGGTACTCCTTTAATTGAAGCTATCGAACATATCGGCAAGCTTTCTTGCAGATACCGCCATGTCCTTCAATGCATCGGGCAGATGCTCGTCATCGAAATGAGTAAGGTACGTTCCGCACTCCACAGTAACGTCACCCTTATATCCCACGTCGTGAAGAGCCTTTATAATTGGAGGAAAATCTATATTCATAGAAAGGGGAATTTCGTGGGTATCGTGTATTTTATCGTTATCGTGAATGTGGAGCGTCTGTATCTTGTCACCAAGAGCGTAGATAAGGTCCTTGGCGTTTGTAAGGTCACCCATCATTTCGGCATGACCGATGTCGAGACAAGCTGCGAAATATTCGTCGTTTACACCGTTTATATGTTCAAAGTAGCTTTCAGCGGTAGAGCAGTTACAGAAGAAAGCTCTTCCCTTCTCTGCATCCCAGTCCCACATATTTTCGACGGTGAGGGTTACGTCGTGCTCTCTTGCAAAGGGCACAAGCTTGGAGAAAAATTCAACGTTTTCCTCGGCGCTTATTCTGCTATGAGGATGAACGACGCACTTTTTAGCACCAAGCTCTGCTGTAATCTCGATGCTTCTCTTCAGAACGTCCATAGCCTTGGTAACGTATACAGGGTCGGGAGCATGGGTCTGGTTACAGTAGATTCCGTTGTCCTCGCCTATCTTCCTGAGCTTTCTTACAAATTCGAGAGGAGTTCCGTCAAAAGGCGTCGAGCGATTCTCAACGTAATCCTTCTTTTCATAGTCGTAACAGTATAAAGTACAAATAGAGAGGTCCCATGCATCAAAGCCTGCCTTCGCACACATTTCAACTGCATTTTCAAATCCTGCTCTTTTTATAATTGCGCTTGTAGTTGTTGAAGTTATCATATTTTACACCTTCCTTTATTGAAATTGTAACACATACACATAAAAAAATCAAGGAACGAAAAGCATTTTTCGTTCCTTTTTTTATTACATAGGAAATTGCATGGCAATTGCTTGTAAAAAACAAAGTCTACCTATAAAAATTGTGAGCACAGGCGAACATATAAATCAGTTGCCGAAGGCGACTTTTTTATTTACAATTATTTTTAGAGCATGAATCGGCATACGGGCAACCGATGCACTTTCTGCCGCGTTTTTTTGATTTGTAAAGGTAAATTGATACCAATACAACCAAGAGCACAAGAATTGCTATTACTATAAAATTTTTCATAAAGCTTATACCGCCGTTTTCATTTTCTTAAGAGCAGCCTCTTCCTTAAGCTTTCTGTTTGCTTTAATGCTGAGGAAGGCTATTATCATTGCGAATACGGCTATTGCAACAAATCCTAGAATTGCAGGAAGCACTGCAAGGCTCGCGGGAGACGTTATAAGCGTTCCTACGGTATACACGAGATAGCCGGCAGTAAAGCCTACTCCAAGCTGAAAACCTATTCCGCCCCAAAGCCATCTTGCGCTCTTCATTTCGGCATTCATAGCTCCGATAGCCGCGAAGCAAGGAGGAGCATAAAGGTTAAACATAAGATATGCAAGGGCAGCAACCTTT